>DHIZ01000123.1:1019-13137 GCA_002404055.1 Chloroflexi bacterium UBA4733 | reverse complement strand
CGCCCCCCCGCCGTGCCTACCGAGGCAGCAGCGTCACCTACCCCGTCCCCCCTGCCGACCAGCGCGCCAACGATGACCGCTACCGTGGTACCGACGAGCACGCTAACGGTGACCGCTACTGTGACGCCGACGAGCACGCCGACGGTGACCGCTAGCGTGACACCGACCAACACACCGACAATGACTGCCACCGTGACGCCAACCAGCACGGCCACGGCGACGCCAACCGCGTCCGCGACGGTGGGCGTCGCCCGCCTCGCCTTCCGCCCCAGCAGCCTCTCCTTTGCCACTCAGGCGCCGCAGACCCAAAGCCAGCCGGCGACCGTTACGGCGGTCAATACCGGCACTGCGCCGCTCTCCTTCATTGGGATCGCCATCAATGGTGGCGGTGGCGCCTTCGTCTACGCTCAGAACGATTGCATCAACTACGATGCTACCCATCCCTTGGCGCCGAACGCGACGTGTACGGTTGGGATTATTTTCTATCCGCCGGGGGTCGGCGCCTATACGGGAAGTCTCGATTTTACCGACTCCGGCGTCGGCAGTCCGCAGCACGTCGCTTTGAGCGGCGTCGCGGCCAATCCGCCCACCCCCACAGCGACGCCGTGCGCACCGATCGCCCAGGCCAGCATCAGCGCCTCGTTGTTCACGCCGTCCTCCGGTAACCCGTACGTGGTCGTCAGATGGAGCTCGGTCCCCGGCTGCCCGCCCTATGTTGGGACGATCACTGCGCAGGTTGCAATTGGCGCCGCTCCCTATGCGACGTACGCGGTCAGCCAACCAGCGGGATCACTTGCCGATTCGAAAATGGGGTGCTACAGCGGCGCGATTCTATATACCTTGACCCTGCGTGACAATACCGGCAAGACGGTGACGGCCACTACCCGAGTGACTGACAACTGCTCTCAGATTAACTAACGAACTGCGTCGTGTAAAACCCCAAAATAGGGGACACGCCAACAGTCACAAATTTTGCCTGGTCCGGCGATTCAATTCACCGCCACCCCCTGCACCGCGCCGCTGCCCTGGTTGGAGACCCAGACCTGATCCTTGCCGGTGGCGACGCTGCCCGGATTAGCAGCGACGGCTGCCGTAGCGGCGACCTTGCCGGTCTGGCTGTCAATGGCCTGCACCGTGGCTTCGCCGCTGTTGGCGACCCAGATGAAGGTGCGTCCAGATGCCGCCGTCTGCACGGCAAGGCTACTTGGTCCCTTGCCGACGGGCGTGACCAGGCCGGCATGGTTGGTGGCCGTGTCGATAGGCTGGACAGTGCCGTCGTCCTGGTTCGCCACCCAGACTGTTTCCTTGCCGGCAGCGTCGCGCACGATCACCAGGGCGCTCGGCCGCTTGCCGACGGCAATGGTCACGGCAGGTCCTGTGGGCCGGCCGTCCTGAAGCGGCAACCGCCGCACCGTGTTGTCCGTGCCGATCGCCACCCACAGACTGTCCTTGCCGGCGGCCAGGGCGGTGATCCCTTGCACTACTGGCACGGCCGGCTGCGTCTGCCCGGTTTGCCCGTCGATGCGCTGCACCGTGCCGTCGGCGGCGTTTGCCACCAGGATGACGTCTTTACCGGCGTTGTCTTTCGCCACAACCATGGCCGTGGGGTTCTTGCCGACGGCGATTGGCGCACCGATCGGCTGGCCGGTCTGAAGGTCCAGACGCTGCACCGTGCCGTCAGCGGCGTTGGCTACCCAGAGGGCGGTACTGCTCACGACCAGGCTGTCGGGTGCTTTGCCGACGGGTATAAGTGCCTGCGTGCGCGTTTGGACGTCGATCCGCCGCACGACGTTATCCGTGACGTTGGCGCTCCAGAGGACATCGTTGCCACTAGCGTCACGACCAACCGCCAGGGCGGTCCAGGTTCTGGCGGCAACGGCAGTTGGCGACGCGGCGCCGGTCACACCACCGCCCACCGGCACGGGCGGCACTGGTGTTGCCGGGAGTGGCGCGGCGGTCGGCGGCAGCGGTACGGCGGTGGGAACCGGGGTCACAGTCGGCGGCGGTGTCGCCGTAGGGGCCGGCGTCGCCGTCGGCACGGCGGTCGGCGCGACGACGATGATCTGGATAGCACGGGATATGGGATGGATTCCCTTGTTTGAGGCTTTGAGGGTAAAGGTCGTGTTGGCGAGCACCGCCCGCTGGAGCGAGCCGCTGGTATCGACAGTACCGATGCCGTCGATCTCCACGGCGTCGGCGCTGGTGACCTGCCAGGTCAGTGTCACCAGTGTGTTGGGCGGTACTTCCAGGGTAGCAGCGTCTAACACGGTGCCGTTCTGTGACGTGGCCTGCCAGCGCTGGATCACCGGCGCACCCGGTACGGCGGTCGCTGTCGCCGTTGCCGGCACGCTGGTTGCCGTCGCCGTGGGGATGATCGCCGTTGGCGTGGTCGTCGCCTGCAACACGGTGACGTCCTGATTCTTCTGCACCCGCCCGAAGACGTTTGATGCCACCAGGGTCAATGCCTCGGGGTTGTTGACGCCGTTGGGGAAGATGTAGCGGTCGATCTTGGGATCGACGACGATGTGCTCCGGCAGGATCTCTAACTGCTGGGCGTGGTGGACCTGCCAGGTCAAATAGAACGGCTGGCCCGCCACCGGGTTGAGCGGAACGGCCTGGAAGGCGTCGATCGACGGTTGGAGCAGGGTGCGCAATAGCAGGAACAGGGCGACCACCACGGCGGGAATCGCCACTACCCAGGGGGGCAACAGGGCGTTGTGGACAAACTCCCCGCTCGTAACGACCGGCGGCGCCGTAGCGGCCGAGCGGGTCTGGACGGTGAACGTCCGTATGATCGGCCGGCCGATCAACCGCAACGGGGCGGTCACGACCAGCGGAACGGTCGTTGCGCGGAAGGGGTCGAGTGCTACGCTCGTCTGCTGAAAGCGATAGCGCAGTCGTTGCTCCTCGTCCTGCCCTTGCAGCGCGTAGCGAGCGGGCGCATTGCCACCGTTGGCTATGGTTAGCACATATTTCGCCTGAGTGCGCCCGGCGGCGCGCTGCGGCGCCAGGGTGGTGGTGATCGCTTCGAAGGGCAGCACCGTCCAGAGCGCGGTCGCCGTGCCCGACTCGTTGGGATCTTCGCGGGAGCGGGCGCGGATTGTCACCGGGTATTGTCCGGCATAGCTGCCCGGGCCGCGCGGGACCTGGATGTTGAGCACGATATTGCCCTGCGCGCGGGGGTTGAGTTGCACTGCCTGTTCCGGCCCTTTGGCCCAGCCGGCAGGCAGGCCCTCGACAGCAATGCTGAAGTGATCCACCGTGTTGCCAAGGTTGCCCAGGGTGACGTGGACCAGCGTCGGTTGACCAGGCGTGATCGTCAGCGTTTCGGCGCCGAGCAACACCCGGATGCGGCCGCTGTCGGCGGGGAGCGGCGTGGTGAGCGGTTGCGTTGCGCCCCCCTGGTGACGCCCAACCGGCGGCGGCGCAGCGAAGGGCAACTGCAGGCGCAACCAGAAGGGGCCGGCCCGCAACCAGTCGTCGGCATTCCAGGGCTGGGCGATCTGGGGCAGCAGCCGGGAACCGGCCAGAAAAGCGCCGTTGGCCGAGCCAAGGTCCGTCACCGTCGCGCGTTCGCCGTCCCAGTCGATGCGCAGGTGGTGGCGGGAGATGGCGGGGTCATCCAGCACGATGCCGTTGTCGGCTACCCGTCCAATGGTCAGCCCATCGCCGGAGAGCGTCACGGTGGCGAGGGTCGCACCGGCGGCAGTCAGCGCCAGCACCTGCGGTACAGTGACCCGCCCGTAGAGGCTCGGTAGCGCCGGCGGTTGCGCGCTCGGCGCGGGCGGACGCATCACGGTTTGCCCTGGCAGCGGCACAGTGCTGTCGGGCGCCGCAGTAGGCGGCGCCGGGTACACAGGTGGGGAAGACGGCGCTATCGGCGCCGGGGTCACAGACAGGGCGGTCGGCGCTGGCGCCGTCGACGGCACTGGCCCGGCGGCGGGACCGAGCATGGTTGCTTCAGCCGGTGTGGGCAAGCGCACCGCCGGAGCGAGCATCGTCGCCCCGGTCGTCGGACCAAGGGCGCGCAGGGCCGCCACCAGTACACCGCCGGTGGCGAAACGCTCGGCCGGGTTCTTCGCCAGGCAGCGCAGGATGATCGCTTCCAGCGCGGGATCGAGGTCCGGCTTGATCTGACGTGGCGCCGGCGGCTGAGTGTAGACGTGCTTGTAGACGGCCTCCGTGAGCGACTTTGCGGCAAAGGGCAGCGTCCCCGTCGCCACCTCGTAGAGCACCACACCGAGCGAGTAGAGGTCACTCCGCCCGTCCAGTTCGAGGCCCTGGCACTGCTCGGGCGACATGTAGGCCGGCGTGCCCATGGTCATCCCGGTGGCAGTCAACATGCCGCCCTCGGCCAGCCGAGCCAGGCCGAAGTCGCTGATCTTGACTTGATACGGGTGGCCGGTCGCCCCGCCGCTGTCCTCGATCTTCCGCAGCAACAGGTTGTCCGGCTTGATGTCGCGGTGGACCATGCCGCGGGCATGGGCATAGGCCAGCCCCTCCGCCGCCTGGCTGACCAGGTCCAACCCCAGTCCCAGCGACCAGCCGGCTTGATCGCCGTGCGCGAGCAGCGTCTGCAACGAGCCGTCGGTCAGGAGCTCCATCACCAGGTAGAAGGCGCCGTCCTTTTCGCCGAAATCATAAACATCAACGATATTCGGGTGACTGAGCGCGGCGACCGTTTTCCCTTCCTGCAGGAAACGAGTGCGAAACGTCGGGTCCTGCGCGAGGTGCGGCAGCATCACCTTCACCGCGACCGGCCGCTCCAGCAGCAGGTGGATGCCCCGGTAGACCTGCGCCATGCCGCCGCTGCCCAGGAAGGCGTCGATGCGGTACTGGCCCAGCGTCTGGCCGATCAACGGTTGCATACTCATGCCGCGACCTCCAGGATGTAGCCGGCGTGGGCCGGCTTGTGGGCTTGGACCAGCCGTTCGATGAGCGTCACGCTGTCAGCATCGTCCGGCGGCACGCGAACCGCCACGCGGAACAGGAACGGCGCATCCGGTGACTCAGAGATAGTAACCGGCAGCCCGGTGCAGAGTTCCAGCAGCCGCGTCATGCCGTAGCGCGTACCGCGCCAGCGGTAGAGGTCCATCGCCTCAGCGAGCAGGCGGCGCAAGCGGGACTCCGGCCAGCGCGCCGGCTGGGCGACATCGAGCCAGGTTGCCAGCCAGGGCAGGAACGACGCCGGGCAGGTGCGCGGGTCGAAGAACATGGCAATGTGGTCCTGCCGTTGCTCCAACGGCTCCCAGATCGCCTCGAAGATCAGCAGAAAGCGGCCCAGGAAGTCGCTGTTTTGATAGATGACCGGCAGGTCCTCCAGATAGGCGCTGGCCGGTCCCGACGGTACGGGAGCCGGCAGGGTAGCGCGGGGGGTCAGTGCCGGGCTCGACGGCACGACGGTGAGGATGGCCGTATGTTCAATTGCCGGCGGCGGTGCTTCGCTGACGGCCGCTTCCTCGGGCGCTGTCAGCGCAGGGGCAGCCGTACCCGGCGAGTAGCGAAGCACGAACGGGCCGATCTGGATCGCCTCACCCCCGTCCAGTTCACGCGGCTGGTTGGCGAGCAGGCGCACGCCGTTGATAAAGGTGCCGTTGGCGCTACCCGTGTCGGTCAGCACGACCCGGCCGCCGTCCAGGGTGAGGTCGGCGTGATGGCGGGAGACCATCGGGTGCGGCAGCGCCAGCCCGTTGTCGGGCAGCCGGCCGATGCTCAGCACCGGCGTCTCGAGGGACAGCATCTGGACGACGTTGCCCTCCAGTTGGACTTCCAGTCGCGGCTTCTCGTCTACCATCCCGTTCCCATCCCCACCCGGTCCCGCTAGTTCAGTCGGCAACAGTCGCTCATCCGGCCGTCGCCTGGACGCGGTGTTGCCAGGAGCAAAATAGGCCGTGTGGCGGCAACTCCACCGTCGGTGGGGCGATGCGCGGCTCCGTCTGCCCACTCGGATCAACCAGCCGCACCTCGACGCTCTCGATGTATTCGACCGTGGGCAGGCGCTGCAGCAGCCCGAAGAGCTCCGACAGGTGCAGGGGACGACCAAACGGCCAGCCGTTACCGTCCGGCCCGCCGATATAGGGGTTGAGATAGGCGGCTAGCGCGTCGGTGGCCTGGCGTTGCGTCTCGGCCAGCAGCACGCTGTCGGCCGCGCCGCGCACATGGAGCAGCGCCTGGACGGAGAGCCAGCGATAGGCCGGCTCCCGCACGTCCAGCGTCGTACCAAGCACACGGTGCTCATCCAGGTTGGCCAGTACCGCGGCCCGGAGTTCCGGCGAGAGCCGCAACTGCTCCGGCTGGTGGGGACCGGCCGGAGCGTCGACCTGAGGCAACACGATCACAAAGACCTGGCCCGGTTTCGGATCGGTCGCTCCGCCCGGTTGCGCGCCGGGGGCGAGGCAGCGCGCGCGGGCGACGCCAACCACCTGGCCGGCCAGGAACTCGTAGTCGTCGGCGGTGACGGCGCGGGTGCGCGTGCGCAACGCCTGCGGCGCCCGCAGTTTGGCGTCGTCCAGACTCTGGGCATTGCGTCCGCCGATGGCCGGCTCCCAGTTCTTGACGTGGGCGACATAGGGGATGGAGGACTTGGCGACGGCGATAGCGCCGGGCGGCAGGTTGCCTTCGGTGCCGCCGCCGTACTGGTAGCGCAGCATGCGCAGCAGGCTGTCCTTCGGCGGCACAGCGCCGAAGGCGTAGACGCTGCCATCGGGCTGCAGCAGCGACGGACCAAAGGCCAGAGCGCCGTCGCTGCTGTCCAGCGTGTACTGGCGGTCCATGGGGCCGGAGTCGGCGAAGTCCGCCACTTCCGTCCAGGCGCTGCTCGCCTCCCCCGGTAGCGCGACCGCGAGACGATCTCGTTGCGGGTCGCGCGCCAGCAGCGGGGCGTGCAACAGGCGGAAGGACTGACCCGGCGTGCCGTCGCTGCTCCCCAGGATCTCGTCGCGGACGGTCACTGCGTGGCGCGCCCCCACGCTGCCGCCGCGCGCCTCGACCTGGAGGCGCTGCAGTTGCGGGGAGACACGGTAGGAATTCGGGCCGGCCTGCGCATCCGTCAGGATGCAGCGCAGCCAGTAGGCGCGCACGCCCTGGATTTCCGCCTCCGTCATCACGGGCAGGCGCAGGATCACCTCGCCCGGCGTATTGAAGCCGCCGGTGCCGTCGTACTCCAGCACGCACGCTCCCCAACGCGTGGCGCCGCCCTGATACACCTGCCAGGCGAGCGGCGGGTTGGTGGGGTCGACCCCGGCGCCGCCGGCCAGGGTGCAATCCAGCGCCAGTGCCAGCACGTGCTGGCCGTGGTCGGCGGCGAAAGCGAGGTAGAACGCATCACCAGGGCTGGGATTACCGGAGAAGACGTCGATGGTCTGACCAGGCAGTTCCAGCTGGCGAAGGTCGTGTACCGTCCAATCGCCGGCGTTGCCGCCCAGCGCTGCCCGGCTGTACGCGCCGACCAGCTTCGGCGGGCGAATCGTGAGATCGGCCTCGGTGGTGAAGATCACGGCCTCACTGGTCTCCGTGCGCACGGTCGCCACTTCCGTGTCCTCGGGAATGGTCACCTCGTTCGGCTGTGGCGCGGAAAGGTAGAACGTCACCGGCGCTCGCGCCGCGCGCGGCGGGTCCAGGCGCACGCCAATTAATTCCAGGAACTTGACATACATGCGATCCGGCACCTGATTGGTCCGGTAAAGCAGCAGGTCGGTCATCCAGGCGAACAGTTCGATCAGGGTGATCCCCGGGTCGCTGACGTTGTGATCGGTCCACTCCGGGCAGTAGCGGGGGATGAGGCGCTTCGCCTCGTCGACGATGTCCTGGAAGCGGCGCGTATCCAGCTTCGGCGTTGGCAACGGCATGGCACACCTTACTCGGCAACAGCAGTCGCCGGCTCGCCCGGAATCCGATAGAAGGGAAAGACCAGGGTGCGACGATCATACGTCGCCTTGATTTCGTACTCAATGTTGATGAGCAACTTCCCGTCATTGGCAGTATCGGGCGCGGCCCGCACGCGGACCACGCGGATGCGCGGTTCCCACATGTTGAGGGCATCTTCCACATAATAGGCGGCCAGACCGGCGGTCGTGGCGTCGTTCGGCGCGAAGAGCAGATCGTGAATCTTGCAGCCAAACTCCGGGCGCATCGGCCGTTGCCCTTTGGACGTGAGCAGAATAATACCCATCGCCTCCTCGATATCCCGCTCCCGCCGGGCCATGGCGATGCGTCCCCGCTCCACGCTCACCGGGAAGGCCCACCCGACACCGATGACGTCCGCCATACAGGTTCCCTCCTTCCAACGCACGCCTGGCGATTTCAATCGCCGGCTACCTGCTCACTTCCAGCCCCATTCAGCCGATCAGCACGGTGCCGACCGCTACCACTGTACCCACCGGCATGTCGGCCGGGTCGTTGCAGGTCAGCGCCGGGTCACCACTCCGGGCAGCCGGCTTGTTGTTGATGAACACCGTGGCGCTGCCGCTCATGATCTGCCCTTTGTTGGTCGGCGGCTTCTGGAAGGGGCCACCCTGCGGGATGTGCGGCGGCGCGTTGTCGGCTGTGCTGCCCTGCGTGGCGGCCGGCGCACCCATGATCTGGACGTTGCTGCTCAGGTTGCCGCTGATGATCCCGACGAAGGGATGGGGCAGCGGCGTCGGCACCGGTCCGCCCGGCGACGGGATCAACACGATATGCACATCGGTCGCCACGACCTGATCTCCTTGCTTTGCGGCTGGTTGGCCCATAGGTACTCCTTATTTTATGGGGCCGCGACTGCGGTCTGCGGCCCAAAGACCGGACTACGGTCCTGGAAAGGCCTTCGGCACGGCAGTGCTGTCTTTGGGCCGCAGACCGCAGTCGCGGCCCTGCCCCTAATTCAAACTGATCATCGTCCCCTTCACCGTCGCGTTGGCCGCGCCGGCATCGACGGTGACGCCTAACCCTTTGATCTGCACCTCACCTTGCGCTTCTAGCGTCAGGTTGCCCTGGCTCTTCACGGTGACGTTGCCCTGCACGTCGATGGTGAGGTTGTTGCCGGAACTGTCCAGGCGCACGCTGTTGCCGTTCTTGTCCACGATCGACACGCCGCCACCGTCGTCGCTATCGTCCAGGGTGATCAGGTGTCCCGCGCGGGAACGGATCAGGCGTTGTTGGACCTTGCCACTGCTGACCACCTGGCTGCTGCCCTTGGGCGGCGCATCCTGGCCGTTCCACAGGCCGCCCAGGACGTAGGGATGGTTGATGTCGCCCAGCTCAAAGCCGACCAGCACCTCGTCATTCACTTCCGGCAGGAACTGCAGGCCACGCTGCGCGCCGGCGCCGGGGGAGACCAGGCGTGCCCAGTCGCTGGCGTGGTCGGGCGACAGCCAGGGGTACTTGACTTTCACGCGGCCCTGCCCCTTTGGGTCACTGTTGTCGGTGACAATGCCGATGACGAGGCCCATCGCTGCCGCCTGGGCCGGCCCCTGCAAGATGGAGAACACGGTTGCCGGGTAGTGACCGGAGACGCTGAACTCGGTGCTGTAGCCGTGCTGAGCGCTGTACAGGTGGGTGCTGGCGGTCACGTAATAGACGCCACTGAAGCGATCGCCGACGGCGCTCAGTTGCACGGCCGCGCCCGCCAGGACGCGAGGGTTGCCACCGCAACGACCATCGGCTTCGATGTAGCGGCCGCTGATCCGATTGAGGACGGCCTGGGCCAGGCTCTCGGCCGTCGCCTGCTTGCGGATCGGACGGTCGGCCACGAGCCATTGGGCGTCGACGTGGAAGGCGTCGTGGGCAACGGCGCCACCTTGCCGCTTCTCACCGATGGCTGGTACGCCCTCGCCGTGCTGCGACTGGCCGATAATCGGTTGGCGGCTGTCAGGGTCCCAACCGCGTACCGTGACACTGTCGCACTGATCAACGGTGGTCAGACGCGGATGGAACTCCTGCAAGGCCACTCCCCATTCCATGGTGACGGTCGAGCCGGGTGGCTTGGGCGGCCCACAGTGGAGCGTTTTCCCCTGGACGTAAAGTAGGTAACCCAGAGCGGCGGCGCGTTCGCGCAGGAACTCCAGGTTGGTCTGGTTGTTTTGGAGGAGGTAGGGGTGGACCTGGTGGGTCGGCGCCACCTCGCTTTGCAACTGCACCTCCTGCGCCAGGCGCTGGATCAGGTCGCCGTCGGTCACATTCTGGAAGGAGCGAACGTGACGGCCACGCGCCAGGCGGTGCAACCGGTCGAAGGCCCGCACGACAAACGTCTGCGTCGCCGGCGAGAAGTCTCCTTCGATCTCCACGATTTCGCCATCGAAGATGACGAGGTTGTCCGACCCTACTTTGGCGGAGACGCGCAGCGATTTTCCTGGCGCGAGTCCGGCATCGTCAATCCACTTGAGGCGCGAGTCATGCAGGCGAACGGTTGCCACATCCGGCACATGCAGGCTGTTGTCGACGGTGATCTCCAGAATGTCTTCGATGAGCGCATCGGGCGCAGGGGCGCCATCAAACTCCAGATAGAGCTGGCTGAGCAGCTCGGCGGTATCAGGCACCGGGTAACTCCAGTACCGTCCCCGGGCGTAAGCGGCGCACCTGGGAAAGGCCATTGCTGTCGGCGATGCGCCGCCAGAGGTTCGGGTCACCGTAGGCGGCATAGGCGATGCCGGCCAGGGTGTCGCCGGCTCCGACCACCCATTGCCGTTCGCCGCCCTCTCCGGCCGAAGTCGGGTTCTGCGGCGGGTAGAGGCTGTCATCCTTGATCTGCTGGAAATTCACGTCCAAAGTCGCCCGCACCGGCGTGCCATCGGCCAGAAACAGAGTGAACTTCTGATTGATACTGACGATCACCGCATCGAATGACCAGGCGCGGCCCCATTGAAAGCGCACGCGCGGCGGGCGGCCCTTCTTGTTCTTGTGATCTGTCAAGTGAGGCGAGACCAGCATGAGGTCCCAGATCTTTTCCGTGTAGCGCTCGCGCACATCCTCCGCCGGCCCTTCCTGACCGCCGTTGCCTTTGGCGCCGGAATAGGTATCAAAGAACAGTTGCACCTGCAGGGTTGCCGCATGGCCGCCCCCGAAGTCGAACTGCGGGACGTTCGACCCCTTCTTCGTGCCGAGTGTCCACTGGTTCTGCTTGCCGAACGTGTATTCCTTGGGGTTGAAAAGGCAGGGGATCGGTGTCGCACCAGCGGCATCCAGATTGATCAACGCTGCCGGCGCAAGGCTGGTATCAGCCATGGTTGCTTTCCTCTCTACTCGGAAGTACGCGGATCAGCCAAGCCGCCGGCGTTCGGCGGCCAGGCGTCGCCCCAGGATGGCATAGACCTGGCGGGCGAGGGCATCGAGGTCCTGGTCTGGTTGGATCGATCCTGGATGCACGGCGGGCGCCTCTTCTTGCGGCAACATGCGCCCGGTGTCCGCCCGCTGCACCGAGCTCGTTGCGCCGACTGTAGCTCCGCTGTCACCGGCTGCGCCGCCCATGGGGTCGGCGGACAACACGGTGTGCGCTGGTTGCGCGGCCGCCACGGTGAGCGACGGCGGATCGGCCGCCCATGCCGGCCAGGGCTCCCAGGGCGCGGGCAGTCCATTCCAGGGGTCGGCGGGCAACTGCGCTGCCGAAACCGGCGCTGGTAGCGAAAGCGAGAGCGGCGCTGCCGGTGCCTCCGACTGCCCGGCCCATGCGGCAACTGCTGGTGCGAAGCGCCCCCTGGCCAGGGTGGTTACCCGCGACTCAACCGCTCGGGCGACGGCTTCCAGATCGCCGGTTGGTCCTCCGACCGGTGGGGCAATCGGGGCGGTTGGCACTGTGGGCAAGATCGTTGTCGACTCTGCCGGCTGGCCAATGGGGCCGGCCGTGTCCGCACGAAATGGCGCCTGCAGGACTGGCGGGACGAAGCGAGGCTGGCGGCCCTGCGCCACATGCGTCAATTCGTGGGCCAGCAGGCCGATGGTTGACGGCATATCGGGGGCCTGGCCACTGCCGAGAGCGATCACTTCGCCCTGCGTCAGGGCGTCGGCGCCCTGCGCTGCCGTCACCGCTTGCGCTGCAGCATCCTGGCGGATGATGACCGAGGCGGGGTCGATTCCCACGAGCGGCGTCAGAAAGGCACGGCTGGAAGCAGAAAGGACGCTGGGCGGATCGTCCCCACCCGCCGAT
>DHIZ01000123.1:0-944 GCA_002404055.1 Chloroflexi bacterium UBA4733 | reverse complement strand
GGAGAGGCTCAACAGAGGCGCCGAGGTCCGGTCCAGCCTCTTCGCCCACAGAGCTGACCGACGCCGGGCGTGCTTCGGCGGTGAGCGCCGTACCAAGGTCGTCTGCCGCTGCCTGGGCGGGCGCTGACGATCGCGGGGAAGGCACGTCGCCCAGGACTGAACTACCCTGGGCGAACGACGCATTGAGGCCGGCGGCGGCTGGGCTGTCCGCGTCCAGCGTACTTGCCAGCGGTGCTGTCGACTCCGTGACCGAGGCTGCATCCGGCGGCTCAACCGTGGTCACCGCGAGTTGGGGCTCTTCCGGTGGAACGGCGTCAGCAGATTGCCGAGATGATTCTAAAGCGTCTGGCCAGTATTCACGCGGGTCGCTCTGACTCATGTCCGGCACGGCCGGAAGCTGCCGCCGTGGGACCGACCTATCCTGCCTATCGTCAACAGCGTCATTGGTAGACTGGTGCTCTAGCAAAGAGCCGTCATCCCGCTCATCGCTTGATGGCAAGACAGGCGAGGGTGGGGCCGGATTCGAGGCGTCAGATCCGCCGGGTGGAGCAGCTTCGCCACTGCTGATGATCGGCGCGACTGGGTTGATGGGTACCGGCCCGCTGGCGACGAAGGGGGCGTCCGCTCCATCAGCGTGTTCAAGGAACTGGCCGCGGTTCAACAGGGCCACGTCATCCGGCATTGCTGGATCAACCGCCAGGGCTGGATCAGCCCTCAGGGCCGGACCAGCCGGCATTGCTGGATCAGCCGGCATTGGTGGCGACGGTCGCGTCTCCTCCGGTTTGATCGGCGTCAGAATTGGCGCAGCGCCTGGGCGATCGAGCGCGGGTGCAGCGACCTCCGGCGAAACATCGGTAGGGGCCCAGAGGGCACCCCGCCCGCCCCCGTCGCCGGTCGGGTCGCGCGGCGCTTGGGTCCACCGCACAACGTCAGGTGTACTGGGG
>DHIZ01000259.1 GCA_002404055.1 Chloroflexi bacterium UBA4733 | reverse complement strand
CCGCCACGTGCATGACGCGGTTGCGCCGCTGGCAAGAAATCGGCAACGCGCCGCCACCTACCTCACGACAGTCTGCGGTTCAGCTCCAGGATTGAGGAGCTCATCGACGGAGTGCTGATGTCCAAGCAACGCATGCCTGCCAGCGTGATCCGCGTCGCAGAGCGTGATGAGGTTGTCTGGATCGTTCGTTCCTCCGCTGGCCACGGGCAAGATGTGGTGCACCTGCAGCCTGACGCCGGGCTCGCCACGTTTCCGCCCGCAGTCCTGACATGTGAAGGTGTCACGTTCCAGAATTTCGTACCGGAGTTTGATCGCCTGCCGTGCCCGCGGCGGACGCATGTCGAGCGTGGCGAGGCGGTACGTGCCTGGCGCAAGCTCGGGCTCGTCAACGTTCGACCGGATCTCCCAACCTTCCTCGTCGAGTTCCCGCATACGGCGTTGCCACGACTTGATCTTACCTACGTGGCTCAGTTGGTCCTGGTCGGCCGGACGAGGACAGATTGCTTTCAGGTACTCCAGCAACCGGTCCTTCCCGGACGTCTTCCTACCGCGAATTTCCTTCGCCAGTCGCCAGTCGTTGGCTAATTCCTGATCCTGTTCATCGTGGGTCAGGATGTACTCGTCTGGGCGGAGTCCAACGCGTTGCACGCCGGTCTCGATCGGCCAGCCATGCTCCACGCGTAGCTCACGCACGCGCCGTGCCCACTCTCCGATGCCCGACACCCCAGCGAGCTCATCGCCCTGGATTACCTCACCGACTCGAGTAAGGAAGTAATGCAGGATGCGCTCGCGGGCGCTTCCTAGGCCCATGATCTTGCTGACCTCTGCAGTAGCCTTTCGCATCTCCGCTAGGCGCACGCCGAGCTGAGCCATTGCCCGCTGCCATGCCTCAACGGTTAGGACCGGGACCGGGGGCACCGAGCGAATCTGCTCGCTTCCGGCCTCAAGCGCTCGGAGGGCGACCTCAATCGCGGCGGGGACACCCCGCCAGTGCGGCGGCTCGTAGGGCTTCACCGGGATGAGCGTGCCGGCAACGGTCGTCGCTTGCCCGGTATCGACAATCGGCGCGCGTGTCGCCACGTACGGTTCCGGCATGGATGTGTCGACCCCAAGCTCGCAGAGCGCGGCGTCCAGGATGCGCAAGCAACGCTCACGCAACACCGGCATCGAGCTAGCAATCCGGCAGCTCCTGCACGCCGCCGGCATGCGCTACCGCGTACATCGACGGCCCCTACCGAATCTGCGACGTGAGGCCGACATCGTCTTCAGCAGCGTCAAGGTAGCGGTGTTCGTCGACGGTTGCTTCTGGCATGGCTGCCCCGATCACGGCACCCAGCCGAAGTCGAACGCCGAGTGGTGGCGCGCCAAGATCGCCAAGAATCAGGTACGGGACCGCGACACGACTGAACGCCTGGGCGCTGCCGGGTGGGTCTGTCTCCGAATCTGGGAGCACGAGCCTCCCTCGCTCGCCGCTGACCGGATATTGGAGACGGTGAAGCAGCGCCGACAAGCGCGGCAACCGCGTGGTGTCAGCGCCCCCAGCTAGGCTCGCGGCCATGGCAAGGGGCAAGAAGAACGAGCGTCTTCGCATGATCGATCTGTTCGCCGGTTGCGGTGGCATGACAGCCGGATTTAGGCCGATTGGTTACGACCCGGTACTGGCCGTCGAGTGGGACGAGGCTGCGGCCGCCACCTACGCCGCGAACTACGGCGACGACCACGTGTTCTGCGGCGACATCGAGAATCTCCCCGAGTCGCTCATCCCCGAAGTGGACGTTGTCATCGGCGGTCCACCTTGCCAGGGGTTCTCAAACCTAGGTCTGCGACAGGCCTCCGACCCACGCAACAAGCTGTGGCAGCAGTACGTCCGTGTCGTGCTAGCCGCGAAGCCAAAAGTCTTCGTCATCGAGAACGTAGATCGGTTCCTCAAGTCACCTGAGTTCGAGCTGCTGAGCGAGATGGTCTCCAGCGGTCCGCTGAAGGGATACGAGCTTAGGGCGGCCGTGCTCAATGCCGCCGACTTTGGCGTGCCGCAGCGCCGGAAGCGAACGATCGTCATTGGTAGCCGTGTCGGCGCGATCGACCTCCCAGCGCCAACCCACTCCCGCTATGGTGGCGATCTCGTACCGTGGGCAACTGTCCGCGCCGCGCTCGATGGCATCCCGTGGGCGACGACGACGACAGACTTGCCAGCCTCCAAGACCAGCTTCACCGATGTCACCGGACGGGTCGTGACCGTTCCGGGCATCTTCAAGTCATCGGAGCTCCACATCGGGCGGCGTCCGAAGGAGCTGTCGAAACTGCGCTACGACTGCGTACCCCCTGGCGGCGGCCGCTTTGATCTACCGGAGGATTTGCTGCCTCGCTGCTGGCGCGACAAGCCAACTGGGACGACGGACGTTCTCGGCCGGATGCGCTGGGATGCTCCGTCGCTCACGATTCGAACCGAGTTCTTCAAGCCTGAGAAGGGCGCTTACCTGCACCCGCAGTGGGAGCGCGACAGCCCATCCGAGCGCGTGAATCGGCCAATTACGCATCGCGAAGCGGCTCGGCTACAAGCGTTTCCGCGAGAGTTCTTGTGGTGCGGCAGCAAGATCAACATTGCAAAACAGATAGGGAACGCCGTGCCGGCTCAGCTTGCAGCCGCCATTGCCTCACACGTGCGCGAAAGTATCGGCGGCTGACGGCTGATCTCTGGCTAGTACGTCACGCCGTCGACAACTACGGACGCATATTCAGACTCGCAGAACTTCTGGCGATCGCCTACGGCGATGCGCTGCAGGCAGTACAGCTGCGAGATCTGCTGCCACGGTTCGGACTTCGGATCAAGGTGGCTCGGTCCGCGCATTACGTCAGCCACCGCGGCGAACGTCCGATCGCA
>DHIZ01000124.1:5746-7921 GCA_002404055.1 Chloroflexi bacterium UBA4733 | reverse complement strand
ACCGCCAGCGATGCGCTGTCGATCTCGAGTTTGGCGGTAGGGATGGTGACATTCCTGACGATGACACTGATCAGCAGACCGACCGCAATCCCGACCAGCGCGCCGCTGGTCGCTGTGATCAACGCCTCCGAAACGATCCCGGCCAGCACCTGGCCCGGCCGGTAGCCGAGAGCCCGCAGCATGCCGATCCCGCGGCGGCGCTCGATGACCGCCCGCAGGGCAAGGATGCCCAGGCTCAGGACCCCGACCAATAGTCCAATTCCCATCACCAGCCTTATGAGGTTGACGAGGGCCGCGGTCCAACCGTTTGTGGCGTCGTTCAACTCTTTGAGGGTCATCACCTCTGCCCCCTGGCTGAAGACCTCGCGCTGGATCTGGCGGGCCACAGACTTCACGTCGGTGCCCGGTGACGTCTTGGCCAGGATCGTGGTGCCGACTGGCAGAGTTGTGAACGGCGCCATTGCGGCTTCGGATCCGGCGAGGCCCCGGAGCCCGACATTCCTGACGACGGCCGCCACTTGAAACCTGACGGGACCGTCCGGTCCTACTAGCGTGACTGTCGCGCCAGGGGCGTAAGTAGGTGAAACGACAAGTCGCGGGTCATCCGCCATAGCGTTCCAGACCTCGGCGTCACTTTTGAAGCGGGCTTCCCGGTCACTGAGCTGGAAAGGTTCGGAGGTCAGTTGCGCGCGAGTGAGTGCATAGAGAGGCTCGTAAACGTCCTGCTGGCGTGTCCCTGTGTTCACTTCGCCGCGGTACGGCCGGGTGGCCATCGTGATCGCCCGGGCGATCTGGGGGCGCACAGAATCGGGCAGCGACAACCCCTGGCTGGTCGGCGCGTTGACGCGGATGTCGTATTCGTCCAGCCCGGCAGGGCCTTGGCCGACGAAGGTGGGGATGAACACCGATGACATGGTCAACAGGGTCAGGACGAGTGCGAACGCGCCAATGCCCAGTCCGGCCCTCAACGGCCGCCGCGTGAGGTAGGCGAGGGAAGGCCTCAGCGTTGCCCGGGCCCCGCCCTCAAGCCAGCCCGCCGGAATCTCAAGAACCCGCAGGTTGGCAGCGACGAGCAGGCTGAGTCCGAAGACCGCGGTGACCGCGCCCAGCGCGATCGCGACGCCCGATTCCCAGCTCGCGATGTTCTCGATCGCCGCCAGGTTGGCCGCTGCCCACACCGTGAGGGCTGCTCCGGACAAGCTCGCCCGCAAGCGGCCTGAGATCCGGCCGCCGACCAGCGCCGCCGCCAGGATCACCAGGCCAACACCGCCCGCCAGCCGGACCGGCAGGTTGCCGGCAACCAGAGCCGCAAGCGAGCCAAGGCCCAGGCCGGCCAGCAGTCCAGTCCTCCAGATCGATGGCTTCCGGCGGCCGGCGGCCTCGGGCAGGTTCTTGATCGCCGACGAGATCTGCATCCGGGAGCTGCGGACGGACGTGGCGAAGAGAGTGGCCAGCACGATCAGGGCGCCGATCGCGATGGAGAGGGCTGCCGAATCGGGCGAGATCGAGTACAGCACCAGCCCAGCGCGGTTCTGCTCCCCCCCGCTCGCGAACTGGCTGTACACCAGCGGGACCAGGGCGAGGCCGACTACGGCGCCCGGCACAAGGGCCGCTACGGCGGCGATCAGGCTGTAGAGGGCTCCCTCCAGCACTGACAGGGTAATCATGCCGGTCCGGCCGAGTCCGAGCGCTCGGAGCACGGCGTGTCGCGGCCGCCTCTCGTCAGCCAGGGTAAGGCCGAGGTTCACCACCAGAGCCGCGCCGGCCAGGGTGACAAAGAGGCTGAGGCCGGTGAAGACCCCTCGAACCGCGTCGATCTGCCTGATCTGGGCTTCGACGTCCTCTCGCTTCGCTTCTCGCACCTTCACGCTAGGTCCACCCGGAAGTGTCTGGAGTGCAGCCCGCACCTGTGGCGTCAGCTCATGCGCCCGCTCCAGCTCGCCCCGGCCGTCGCCCGGAGCCGCCAGCCGGATGACGTTGATGGCGCGGTCGCCGATCAGCGGGCGTAGGTTGGCCAGAGGAGAGAAGAGAGCCGGGCGGAGCGTGTAGGCGCCCGGTCCCTCGGCCTGGGCGATGCCCTTCACGCGGAGCTCCACCACCTGACCGGGACCGATGGAGACGCGAAGCCGGTCACCTGAACGCGCCTCCAGCGCATCGGCCAGCGAAGCCGTGATC
>DHIZ01000124.1:1063-5611 GCA_002404055.1 Chloroflexi bacterium UBA4733 | reverse complement strand
GCATCGGCCAGCGAAGCCGTGATCAGCACCTGGTCCGTGGCTATGTCCTTTCCCATCGTCATCGTTCCGTCCTTCAGCCGGTAGCTGCCGAAGGCGGCCTGGGTCGCCGGGTCGAACCCGACCAGCATGACAAGGGGCTTGGCATTGTTTCGATCGAGGTCGACAACCGAGCTGGGCAGCTCGATGCCTGCCTGCACCCCGGCGAGCGAAGACCGCAGCTTCGGATCGGCGGCCAGAGCCGAGGCCAACGCCGGGTCGAAGAAACGGCCCCCATCGGCGACGACCAGGTCGACGTGACCCCAGGCCAGGTAGGCTCCGCGCGTCTGCGACTCGAGCGCGGAGTCACTGAAGACCTGCATCGCGAAGATGGACACAGTTCCGACCATCAGGCCGAGCACGACCACGGCTGACTGCCAGGGACGCCGGACCGCCTCCCGCAGCGCCAGCCGAGCGAGAAGTGGCCGGCGCATGGCGATCACGACGAGCCCGGCATACACGAGCACGAAAATTCCGATCCCGACGGTGGCTAGGTTCATCTCCTCACCCCGTCACACACGGCCTCAGTACTCCACGCGCAGGGCTTCGACGACGGGCAGGCGGGCGGCGCGTAGTGCGGACGGGATCGTGACGGCCAGCACGGACAGATAGACGAGGCCGACGGTGAGCGCCAGTGATGAGCCGTCGATCACCAGGCTTGCACCGGGAAGCATAACCTTGTAGAAGGTGACGCCAATCAGCGCCCCGACCCCGATTCCGACCAGCGCGCCGCAGGTTGCTGTAATCAGCCCCTCCGAGACAATCCCTGCCAGCACCTGACCAGGCCTGTAGCCCAGAGCTCGGAGCACACCGATGGTGCGGCGCCGCTCGACAACCGCCCTGAGGGCCAGGATGCCCAGGCTCAGGACCCCGACCAGAAGTCCGATCCCCAACAGCAGTCGCATTGTGTCCACGATGGCCTGCGGGCCACGAGCGGACTTGTCAAAAATCTCCTGGATGGTCGTTGCCTCCGCGCCCTGGCTGAAGACTTCCCGCTGGATCTGCCTGGCCACCGCACTCGCGTCGGCGCCAGGCACCGTCCGGGCCATGATGGTGGTGCCCACCGGAAGTGTGGTGAAGACTGCCATCGCCGCGTCAGACCCGGCGATGCCCCAGAGCCCAAGGTTTTCCACCACTGCCGCGACCCGAAATTGCACGGGTCCGTCTGGCCCCGCCAGCGTGACTTTCATGCCGGGGTTGCCGTAAATGGGTGACACCACCAGATGCGGGTCGGCTGCCAGGGCCTGCCACACCTCGGCATCGCTCTTGTACCGACTTTCTCGGTTGGAGAGCCGGAAGGGCTCGGCCGCCATCTCCGCGCGGCTAAGCGAGTAGAGGGGTATGTACTGGTCCTTCCGTGTGTCTCCGGCGCTCGTTATTGTTTCCCCGCGGTACGGCCGGGTCGGCATCACGACCTGGCGCGAGATCTCAGGCCGTACTGAATCAGGAATCGACAATCCGGGTGTTGTCGGAGCGACGACACGGATGTCGTATTCACCCAGGCTGGAGCGCGCCTGCCCCAGGAAGGTCGGAATGATCAATGCAAAGATTGTCATCAGGGCCAGCACGAGCGCGAACGCGCCAGTGCCCAGGCCGACCCTGAGGGGCCGCCGCGTCAGATAAGCGAGAGACGGCCTCAGGGTCACGCGGGCCCCGCCCTTAAGCCAGCCGGCAGGGATCTCGAGGACCCGAAGGTTTGAGGCCACGATTAGGCTCAGCCCGAAAACCGCGACGAGAGCGCAGAGGACGAGCACCACGATGTCCCAATTTCCGAGGGCGATGCTCCCCGCCGCAGCCGCCGCCCACACCGTCAGGGCGGCTCCGGTCAACGTCGACCGCAATCGCTCAGAGATACGGCTGCCGACCAGCGCGGCCGCCAGGATCACCAGGCCTACCCCGCCCACCAGCCGAACGGGAAGGCTCCCAGCCACGAGAGCGGCGATCGATCCCAGGCCCAGGCCGCCAAGGAGCGCGGTGCCCCAGACCGATCGCTTCTTGCGGCCGGCTGGCTCGGGCAGATTCTTGATCGCCGAGGAGATCTGCATCCGGGAGCTCCGGATGGAGGTCCCGAAAAGGGTGACGAGCACTATCAGGGCGCCGATCGCAATCGAAAGGGCCACCGAACCGGGGGCGATCGGGTACAGCGTCGGTCCGGTGCGGGCTTCGACCGGGCCTGCGTACAGCAGGCTGCCACCCTGTAGTGTCCGCGCGAGGGCGAGGCCGACTATCGAACCGGGCCCAAGGGCCAGCGCAGCTGCAACCAGGCTGTAGAGCGCGCCCTCCAGTACCGACAGGGTGACCACGCCGGTCCGGCCGAGTCCCAGGGCGCGCAGCACAGCATGTCGCGGGCGCCTCTCCTCAGCCAAAGCGAGCCCGAGGTTCACCACCAAGGCCGATCCGGTCAGGGCTACGAACAGGCTGAGGCCGGTGAAGATGCTTCGATCACTCTCGGCCCTCTTGATCAGCAATTCGACGTCCTCGCGCTTGGCTTCCCGCACCTTCAAGCTCTGTCCGCCGGCCAGGCCTTGCAGGGCCTTCCGCACTTGTGGGGCCAGATCATGGGCCCGGTCCAGCTCAGCCCGGCCATCGCCGGGAACCGCCAGCCGGATGACGTTGACGCCTTGGTCTCCAGTCAGTGGCCGTAAGTTGGCGACTGGAGAGAAAAGTGCCGGCCGGAGAGTGTAAGCGCCTGGCCCCTGGGCCTCGGCGATTCCCGCCACCCGAAACTCCACCGCCTGCTGGGGACCGACGGAGACACGGAGCCGGTCGCCTATCCGCGCCTCCAGGGCGGTGGCCAGCGAGGCCGAGATCAGGACGTGGTCTGGCGCCAGGTCCTGGCCCAGCGTGGTCTTTCCGTCCGTAAGCCGGTAAGCGCCGAACGGGCCTTGAGTGGCCGGATCGAACCCGACCAACATGACGAGGCCCTTGGCATTGCCGCGATCGAGGTCGACCACCGAGCTGGGCAGCTCGACACCCGCCTGGACTCCGTTCAACGAAGATCGCAGGCCAGGATCGACGGCCAGCCCCGCCGCCAGCGCGGGATCGAAGAAACGGCCGCCATCGTCGGCGAGCAGGTCGACGTTGCCCCAGGCCAGATATGCGCTCCGCGTCGACGATTCCAGGAATGAGTCGCTCAGGACTTGCGTCGCGAAGATGGCTGTCGTTCCGATCATCAGGCCAAACACCACCACGGCGGACTGGCCCGGCCGCCGCACGGCCTCTCGCAGCGCGAGTCGGGCCAAGAGGGGCCTACGCAAGGCGAGAACAACCAACGCGATGTAGATCAGCAGGAACAGGCCGATCACGACCCAGGACAGATTCATCGGATTGCTTCTAGGCGCTCAACCTTGGCCGGTTCGATCCGGCCGTCGCGCATGTGGACGGTGCGCCGGGCGCGCTCCGCCACTTGTGGGTTGTGGGTGACCAGCACGATGGTCTGGCCATCCTTGTTCATGCGCACCAGCAGCTCGACGATGACCTGGGTGACCTCGGTGTCGAGATTCCCGGTCGGCTCGTCTGCCCAGACCACCGCCGGCTTGTGAACCAGTGCTCTGGCTACTGCCACCCGCTGCTGCTCGCCTCCGGAGAGCTGGTCCGGGCGGTGATTGGCGCGATGGGCCAGTCCTAATGTCTCCAGCATCTCCAGCGCGCGTCGGCGGGAGTCGCGCGAGTTGAGGTTCTGAAGAAGGAGTGGGATCTCCACGTTCTCGACCGCCGAGAGCACGGGCAGCAGGTTGAAGGCCTGGAAGACGAAGCCCATGTGGTCGCGGCGGTATGCGGTGCGAGCGCGGTCCGTCATGGTGGAGAGGTCCTGCCCATCCACTACAACCTGGCCGCCATCAAAAGCATCGAGGCCGGAGAGGCAGTTGAGAAGTGTCGTTTTGCCGGAGCCAGAAGGCCCGACGATGGCGATCATCTCGCCGCGCTCGACCTCGAGGTCGATGCCGCGCAGGGCCTCGACCTCGTTTGCGCCCCGGTAGACCTTACGGAGCCGCACTGCCTGGACGATCGAGCCGTCCATGGATTGCCGCATTATCGGGCCTCCTCCCGCCGGTGGCCAAGCGCGATCTCCGACAGCTCCCTTTCGTCCGCGTAGCGGCGCGGCACCGGAACGACCCGGCACGCCGTGAGTGCGCGGAGCGTCGCAGTCCGCGAGCCTTTCTCGACCACCGCCCGTTCTCCGACGATCGCGCCTGGACCCACCTGCGCGACCGGCTGGCCGTCTACCTCGACGGCGAACAGGCCGTCCAGGACCAGGAACATCTCGTTGCCGGCCGCGCCCTGCTCTATGAGGGTGTTGCCTTTCAGAATCGCACGGCTCTTTTCCTTGGCGCCGCCGACGATGATCGCCCCGAGCTCGCGTTCGAGCGCACTTTCCACTGGCTGAACCATGGCCGGAGAGTCATACGTACCCCATGGTGTGCGCTCGCCGAATGCGTCGTTGATCCAGGTGCTGAAGTCGGTCAGCCCCGTCTGCGTGACGAGGTCGCCGGCATCGTCGTAAATCCAGTG
>DHIZ01000124.1:0-911 GCA_002404055.1 Chloroflexi bacterium UBA4733 | reverse complement strand
GGAATCGATCTGGAACAGCGGCTTTCGGCTGACGGGTCGTGGAGCCGGCACACCGGTGCGGCCGCCGCATGTCTGGGTGAAGCGGACATAGGTTTCGGTGACAACGGGCTCCGGACGGATATCCGGCATCGCCTTGGCATTGACCGTCACCGTCTTGGGTCCCAGCTTGAGGCGCGTGACGCCGATACGCCCGCCGCCGTGCTGTCCCCAGGCCGATATCTTGCCGTCCTCGACCTCGATCCAGCCCTTCAGCTCATTGCACTCTCGGAAAAGATCCCTGCGGTGCCAGTCGTCCAGATCGTCGAGTCGGCTCGGAAGAGGCTCGTCGTAGTGGGCTAGGCCCATAGCGAAGGGCACGGCCAGGAATCCCTTGACCGCCTCGAAGGGAATCCAGGAAACCGCCGTCACAGAGCTTTCGTATTTCATTTTGATCAACCTCCGCTGAGCAACGTAAGGCCGCAGACAGAAATGGTCGATGGTGTCGGCTGGCGTCTTTAGCGGTTGCCAGCCGTACCTGTGCGGTGGTGTTGGCCCCCTTGCTGAGGTTCGCCTGTACCTCGTCCAATACCGCTATGGGACGGATCAGCGTGCTGCTGGCCGACGACAGCCTGATCGTGCGTGAGGGCCTACGCGCGCTGCTGGGTGTGACGGCTGACCTGGACGTCGTCGGCGTGGCCGGCGACTACGAGGAGTTGGTCGCGCGCGCAGAGGAGCTCGCACCACAGGTGATCGTCAGCGACATCCGCATGCCGCCAACGTTCCAGCGCGAAGGGATTGATGCCGCTCGGCTCGTGCGCAAGCGCCACCCCGGCACCGGGATCGTGATCCTCTCTCAATTCGACGATCCGGCATACGCGGTCTCTCTTCTCAGCGAAGGCGCGGCCGGATGCGCCTACCTGCTCAAGGACCGG
>DHIZ01000180.1 GCA_002404055.1 Chloroflexi bacterium UBA4733 | reverse complement strand
CATCCCGCTCCAACCGCCGTAGTACCCCATCATGTCGATTGCTCGCTTTCCCTTGACTGCGCTGCTCGTTCCAGGATTTGCTGAAACACTCGGCTCCAACGCCTTGCTCATACAGCGTAGGCGGAGCGGGTTGCAGAGTACGTCTGCATCGGTGAATAGCAGGTAAACGCCGACACTATTCCGTCGCCCGATCTCTGGTCTTTTCGCGCCATGGCCGCATGGCGACGCCGTGAGTATTGCCACTGCCAGCGTCACCGCCGGTGCGAACTGCCGGACCACTGGCCAATTCTTCACGCCGGTTCAGCCTGCCTTCAGCCGGCCCACAGTACGCCCCCTAATGCTGACAGTGGCAGAAGGCGCATTGACGAATCACTGCGAGAAGAGCGCGCACGATGAACCGGCAGCGGATGACCTTGGACATTAGCGGTTGGGGTCGCGGAGGAGGCGGGTCGCTCATCATTGAGCGGGCGCTGGCGCGCGAAGCCGGCGTGCTGTGCGCCCCCGTCAATCCGGCGACGGAAATGGCCTATGTCGAGTACGACGCCAAGCGAACGCAGCCGGCCTAGCTCGTCGCGGCGGTGCAGCGCAGCGGTTTCCGCGCCATAACGGTAAGGTCCCCTGGTTGAGGAGCAGGCGTGCCCTCCAACCGGGTTCGGGAAGTGGCCGAGACGAGAGGAGCTGAACGAAGGCAACGGTTCGCGACCAGGATGCCACAATGAACCACGCCGAACACAAGGTCGGGACCCAACCATTGGGCGGTCACGGCGGCCACGGCTGGATGATGATCGCCTGCTGCATCCCCATGTTGCTGATTGCCTGCGCGCTGGTGCTCGCCGGCGTCGTGAGCGCCGGGTTTCTCGTCGTGGCGGCGGCATGCACGGAGATGGTGGCGGTCACGGCCAGGATTGATGACGAGGAAGTGCCAGCGGGCAACCAACGGCGCAAGCATTGGCAATATTGGCTGAGCGTCTAGGTATCTCCATGCGGCCCGATGATCGCGACCCCATCGCCGTCAATTCACTGCTGCGCTGACCGTCCAGAATTGCCTGCAGTTACCTCGCCGTCGCCTCGGCATCTGCCACTTTTACCATGATCGTGGCGAAGGCATCGTCGATCAGGTGGATAATGACCGTGCGAGAAGGCTGGTAGACATCCCAGACGATGCGATCGCCGTGCTCGGTGAATGCCCGGACGAGCATCTGGCCAGACGCCGCCGTTCGACCAAATCCGCCTTGGAAGGACAGCAACTCGCGCTGCGTCTCCTCGGGGTTGAAGGCCACGCCCCCGCCCTGGTGGAGCGGCACCTCCAGTTGTCCCCGAAAGGCAAGCATCTGGTCCATGCCACGCACTTCGACAACGAGTGTTTCGGGGATGATTTCTATGGTCGCCATGTACCTTTCCATTCGATGCACGGGGAACAGCACGTGTGAGGCCGCATGGGCTCGGATCGAGCAATAACGCTGACGCTGATCGACTTTGTTCCGTCTACCCGATGCCGATCCGCACATCGGTGCCGGCCCGGCATAGGCCAGGTAGCATTGTGGTTCCAGCGTGCGCCATCGCGCCGGAGGAGAGGCAGGCCCCATCTTCCCCTGGCGTCTTCGGCTCACGCAGCGTATCGTCATCAGCGTCGTGCTGGCGCTGGTCTTCATCCTGGCGGCGCTCGATGCGCTGGCCGTCTGGACGGTGCAGCAGGCGATCGAGGCGGCAGTGGGCGGCCGCCTGCCCCCGACAGGTGTGCTCCCGCCGGACGCTGTCGGGCAACTGCTCGCCGCGCCCCACCGACTGGCCGCGCGACTCGCTCTATTCGGTCTCGGGGCGCTACTCCTTGCTGCATCTGTGGCGTGGGCGGATGTCCACCGGGTGGTACAGCCGTTGCGCATCTTGACCCAGGCTGCCGAGCGCTTCGCCTCCGGCAACCTCAACGTGCCGGTGGCCTTACCGCGCCGGGATGAGCTCGGGCTGCTGGCCGCGACGTTTGAAACAATGCGGCGCCGGCTGCAGACCTCACTGGCGGAGATCGAGCGTGGCCGCCAGGAGTTGGAGCAGCGGGTGGCGGAGCGCACGGCAGAGGTGGCGGAACAAAACAAGCGCCTGGCGGCGCTCAACCGCGAAGCGACCCGGCTCAATGTCGCTCTGGAGCAGCAGACGGCTGAGCGCGCCATTCTGCTCAATCGGGTCTTGAGTGCCCAGGAAGGCGAACGGGAGCGCATCGCCCGCGACCTGCACGACAGCACCGGGCAATCGCTGGCGGCCGTCCTGCTCTCCCTGGAACTGCTGGACGAGCAACTGCCCGCTGACCTGGCGTCGGCGCGGGGGCGCCTGACGCGCAGCCGGGAACTCGCCTCGGCAACCCTTGGCGAGTTGCGCGTGCTCATCGCCGGCCTGCGTCCCGCACTGCTCGATGACCTTGGACTGGTCCCAGCCCTGCGCGCCTTCGCCTCCCAACGGTTGGAAGAGCGGGGTGTTGTCGTCGACGTGGCGGCAAGGCTACCGCAGCGGCTGCCTCCGACCGTGGAGATCGCGCTCTTTCGGATCGTGCAGGAGGCGCTCACCAACGTCGCCAAGCATGCCCAGGCCCGGCAGGTCAGCGTGCGGCTCAGCCAGGAGGAGGGACAGGTAGTGGCCACGATCACCGATGATGGCGCGGGGTTTGACACGGAGCAGGTCCGCACGGATGCCGTGCATGGCGCCCACGTCGGGTTGCTGGGCATGCGCGAACGGGCCGAGCTCCTGGGCGGCCGGCTGCAGATCCGCTCGACGCCGGGCGAGGGGACTGCCATCCAGGTCACAGTTCCCCAATCCGCCTTGGCGGGGATATCCCCATGACGCCACCGATTCGCATCCTCCTCGCCGACGACCACGCCCTTTTCCGGGAAGGCGTCCGGCTAATCCTGGAGACGCAACTCGACCTCCAGGTGGTCGGTGAAGCCGCCTCGGGAGTGGCAGCCGTCCAGCAAGCCCAGCGCCTGCACCCCGACGTGGTCGTGATGGACCTCACGATGCCGGACGGCGGCGGTCTGGAGGCGACGGAGACGATCAAGCAAGAGTTACCGGAAACCCACGTCCTGGTGCTGACGATGCACGACGATCAGGGCTACTTCTTTCGCGTCCTCCAGGCTGGGGCCTCCGGCTACGTCGTGAAGGGAGCGCAGAAGGCCGACCTCCTGGCCGCCATCCGGGCGGTGGCGGCAGGCGGAGTCTACCTCTATCCGACGGTGGCCAAGCAACTGGTCGGTGACTACTTGCGCCAGACCCAGCAGGGTGAGGCGGCCGACCAACTGGCCACGCTGACCGAGCGGGAACGCGAGGTGCTGCAACTGCTGGTCGAGGGCAAGACGGGGCGGGAGAGTGCGGAGGTGCTGGTCCTCAGCCCGGCGACGGTGGAGCGCCACCGCGCCAACCTGATGGCAAAGCTGGGCCTGCACAGCCGCACCGAACTGATCCGCTATGCGCTGCGGCGCGGGCTGATTCAGGTCGAAGGCTAGCACAGCGCACCGCCGACCCCAATCCCCGTACGTGATGACCCCACTGCATCCCACAATTACAGTATTTCCACCACGCCGAAATGGTGCCTTGCCCGGATGCGCTACTGCTACCGGTCTGGGATGCTGTCTATGTGGCGCCGACGCGAGACCGCGCCAGCACATAAGGAATAAGGAGAGCAAGACGATGGCAGCAACACTGAACCAGGCAGCAGGCACGATGGGCAGCCGGATCGGTCGGCGCAGCATCCTGGGTGGACTGCTGGGCGCTTCCGCGCTGACGCTGGCCGCTTGCAGCACGGCCGCCACGACGGGCGCCGCCGCCGCGCCTGCGGATGCGCAGAAGGTGAACACAACGGTGTTGGGGAGCGTGAAGCTGGGACCGGACGGCAAGATGCACGATGCCTTCACCCCGGCCGACTTCACGGTGACCCAGAACCGACCGGTTCAGGTGACCGTCTATAGCTACGATAATGCGCCGCACTCCATGACCGCGCCGGCCCTGAATCTCAACCCGACGATCGCGCCCAGCGCCAAGGACGGCGTGCCGGCGGTAACGACCTTCACCTTCACGCCGACGAAGAGCGGCAAGTTCTTCTGGAGTTGCGACCTGCCCTGCGATGGTGACGCAGAAGGCTGGGCCATGGCCAACCCCGGCTTCATGTCCGGCTACATCACGGTCGTGCCGGCTTAGCTACCTGATCGGCTGACGTCTCTACATAGAGGAGGGTGGCGACGTGTACCAACATATCCTGGTGGCGATTGACGGCAGTAGCACCGGCGATCTGGCCGTGCGCGAGGCGGTCCGGTTGCCGCAAATCCAGCACGCCCAGTTGCGCGGCGTCCACGTGCTGGAGGATATTCCGGCCATGTACTTCGCGTTTTCCAATGGCGTCGACCTGGCGGCGCTGGAAGAATCCGTCCGCGAGGCCGGACAAGAGGCACTTGACCGCGCGGTTGCGGTGGCGCAGCAGGTCGGGGTGCAGATGGAGGCGACCCTGCTTCCCCATGATCGCCATCCCGTCGGCGACGTGCTTGTTGCGGCGGCCAGGGCCTGGCCGGCCGACCTGATCGTCATGTGTACGCACGGTCGTCATGGCCTTGCCCACCTGCTGCTGGGCAGCGTCGCCGAAGCGGTGGTCCGGCAGGCGTCGACACCGGTTCTGCTCGTTCGGGGCAGATGATGGAACCCTTGCTGTTCACGGATAGTCCGCTCGGCGTCGGCATGAGCCCAGAGGCGGGGGCATCCCGGATCACATAACGAAGAGGAACGCAGAGTGGCTGGGCCGATAGTCGTCAGACCACCGGACGAAGCAGGCCCGGCTATCGGCCAGCGACACTCAGGCGTAACCTGGTAGCGTCATGCCGCTCGCGTGTGCACGCCGTCCAGCAGGTGGCCGACGGCATTGAGGTGGTGCTGTTGTCAACGATTCAAGCGATTGCAAGCGAGGCTCATCGACAACCAGGCCCGGTTCAAATTGTGCCAATTCGGCCGCGGACTGCCAGCAGGTGGCGATCTGCGTGCGGGCATCGGCGGTCGTCGCGTACTATTCGGAAGTTGCCGATGGAGCCCGTGGTGGCATGGAAGGCCGGGTCAGCATGGTGGTCATGTGCAACCTCCTACGTGCAGCCTTAGTCTGGATTTCGCACGTTGAACATTCATTCGAATATTGTG
>DHIZ01000285.1 GCA_002404055.1 Chloroflexi bacterium UBA4733 | reverse complement strand
ACTTCGGGACCGCGCCCGGCGGCTGTGTCGGCAGCTATACTGTGAGCCTTACGGCCACCGGCGTGGCGGAGATGCGGAGCGGATTGCTCCCGGCGCGCTTGCATGCGGTCGTTCAGGGGGAGAAGCTCCAGCTAGCGTCGGCAGCTGAGGCGGCCGGTCAGGGCGCAGTTGGCCTTGCCGTCCAGAGCGTCGATTAGGACGAGTGCGGCTGCGCGGTCGCCGCTCGGTAACGGCACGTGGAGGAAAGGGTTGTGATGCCGGTTTCGCGGCGTGCGTTCGTCGGCGCTGTGGGTGGGGTCACGTTGAGCCTGGTCGGCTGCGCCGCCCTGCCCGCCTATCCTGGCGCCGCCCCGGCCGTGCCGAAAGTGCGGCTGGCGGGGCTGTACAACGCGGTCGCCAACGGTCCCAGCGAGCACCTCACCATCCTGCTGCAGCAGGCAGTGGACCGCGTGGCAACCAACCACGCCGCCAACCTCGACCCGCGCTTGGTCTGGATCGCCGTGCCTCCCGGCGCCTCTGGCGCCCCAGGCCAGCCCTACACGCCGGGAGAGGTGCCGGCGCTTACCACGGCCCTCGCTGGCACGGCCGCCACCGGTGGGACCGTTCCTGATCTGGTCGCCCTCGGGAACAGCTACGTGGTCCAGCAGGTCGCGCAGCGTCACCTGCTGCGGCCGATTGACGATCTGCTGCTCACTACGTCCCTGGTATCGCGCGCCGACTACTTCCCGGGCGCCCTGGCCGCCGGTCAGGTCGAGGGCAAGAGCTACGGCCTGCCCCTGAGCATCACCCCCGGCATCCTCCAATACGATCCGACGCTGTTTGCGGAGGCGAAGCTGTCACCGCCCGATGGCACGTGGGACTGGCAGCGCCTGCTGGAGGCGTGCCTCACGCTCACAGCGCCGCCCCACCAGTACGCCTTCGCTCCCTACGGCGTCCCCGATCTGCTCGTCTTCCTCTGGCAGAACGGGGCGGATGTCCTCAGTCCAGACGGCAAGCACTGCACGCTGACCGACGCAGCGGCGGTGCAGGCAGCGAGTTTCTACGGTGACCTGTTCACGCGGCACAAGGTCGTGGCGCCGGCGCCGGGCGGAGCAGGGCAGGCGTTCGGCTTTAACCCCGCCCAGATGAGCTACAACGGCGCGCGGATCGCCCTCCAGTTCGCGAGCAGCTTCTTCAGCCTGCCGTCCACACGCCCCTTCCGCTACGCCGAGCCGTTCCGTGGCATAGCCCAAGCGACCACCCTCCAACTCAACAGTCTGCTCGCTATGACCAGCCGCGCCGCCGACCCGCCAGCCGACTTCGCCGCCATGGTAGCGCTGGCGACAGAGCTGCAGCGTGGCAGCTACCTCCCGCCGCTACGCTCCCTGGCCAAGCAAGCCGATCCGTCCAAGGCTGGGCTGACCTTGGATCCGGCGGAGGCGACAGCGGTGGTGCAGGCCGCCACGTATGCCCGCTCCAGCCCGCTGGACCCGGCGGTGAGCTCGGCCATCGCCGCCAAGCTGGAGACGCCGCTCCGTACGGGCAACGCGACGGCAACGGAGGCGTGCCAGGCGGCGTCCGACGCGATCAACGCGCTCCTGGCGGCGCGCGCCACCGGGTGACGGACGGCGTGACGACTGTGTCCTCGCTGCGATAGAAGTAGAGACGGCAACGGCTATTGCTTCTGGCCTCTCCCTTGGCCTGGGGCAGCAGGCGTTCGCGCTCAATCTGTACCCCAACGGTATCTACTGCTGTGAGAACCCGCAATCGACCCAGAGCACATGCTACTGTTGTCAATCGTATGATTCCTGTCCGGCCGGCTCTACTTGTGTGATAACTTGTGGCCCTGACCTGTGCTGTGACCTTGACAGTCACTGCTCGTAGGGCCGACAGGAACACGCACGTATCAGGCGCCCGGCGATCGGAGGTAGACGGTGCCTTGGAGCATTCGTTGTACAGGCGCATGGAGCGGAAGGAGCCGGTTCAGTCGTCGGACCGGTAGCCTCGCTTGAAGGAGGTGCATGATGGTTCCCTTGACGCGTCGCCACATGGTGGTACTGCTCCTCGTCGCACCGAGCGGCGTCCTTACGGCCTGTGGTCGCATCGCCGCCGCCGCCGGCATCCCTGCCGCCGGCATCCCTGCCGCGGGCGGCCAAGCCGTTGCCATGCCGACCGCTGCCGCTGATGCCATCGCGTTGGCCGGTTTGGCCCAGCAAGCGGCTCTGCACGCCCACACCGCGGCCCCCGATGCCATCCTCCGCCAAATCGACGTCATCCAGGGCAGTGGGCAGAACATCTTCCGGTTTACGAGTGCGACGACTGGCCACGAAATCACGGTGACGACGTCGCCGACGGGAACATCGCCCACGCAATGGTCGGTCACCGTCCCGGCACTCTCGCCGCTGGCCACTTCTGCCCGTACCGGGACCGCCATGGACCCGCGCGCGCTGCGGGTTGGGCCGGGAGCCGCGGCGCGGGTGCTGGCCCAGTTTTGGCCTGGCGCGAGCGTCCGCACGCTGACCGTGGCAGGGGCCGGGACGGTCCTCACCTGGTATGCGTTCGGCCATATTCCGCAGGGTGATGTCAGCGGGACGATTAGTAACGACACCGGAGCGTTCCGGCCCGACCCGGGGCCCATGCATCCCCCGAGCATCGCCACGCGGGCGCCAGGCTGAGCGGTGCTCACGGTCACGTCGCCCGGCTCGGCTGTGGACCGGCGCTCTAGGAGGCTGTCTGAGTTGAAG
>DHIZ01000182.1:3599-3951 GCA_002404055.1 Chloroflexi bacterium UBA4733 | reverse complement strand
CCTGTCGCTGGGACAGCGGCAGCTTATTGCCATCGCACGTGCGGTGCTGGCCGATCCGCGGGTGCTCATCCTGGACGAGGCCACGTCGAACATCGACTCACGGACGGAGCAGCTGGTCCAGGAAGCGTTGCACAAGCTGCTGGCCGGCCGGACCTCGCTGGTAATCGCTCACCGGCTATCGACGATCCGGGCGGCCGACGAGGTGCTGGTGCTCGACGCCGGTGAAATCCTGGAACGTGGCCGGCACGAGGAGCTGCTCCACCGGCGCGGCGCCTATTACCGGCTGCACCAGCAGCAGTTCGCCGAGGCTGTGCCGGCATAGAGGTCGACGGGGTTCCCTCACCCTAGCCCT
>DHIZ01000182.1:2767-3468 GCA_002404055.1 Chloroflexi bacterium UBA4733 | reverse complement strand
CTCGTCGAGCTCGCGGTCCAAGGGCGGGTCGCGACTGTCACGCTGAACAACCCGAAGAAGCGCAACCCGTTGAGCGCGGCAGTGGTGGTCGAGCTGGCCAAGCTGTTTCGCGAGTGCGACGCCGACGACAACGTGGGCGCGGTGGTGTTGACCGGGGCGGGCGAGAGCTTCTGCGCCGGCGCCGACCTGCAGGAGTTCCTGGACAGTATCAATGCCGGCTCGGTGGAGCACTGGATGGCGGGCGATCCATGGGGCGACCTGTTCCGGCTGGTGCCGGCACTGGCCAAGCCGGTGATTGGCTCGGTACGCGGCCACGCGCTGGCCGGCGGCTGCGGGCTGGTGGCCGTGTGCGACATGGCCATTGCCGCCGAGAACACCACCTTCGGCACGCCCGAGATCAACATCGGCTTGTTCCCGCTGTTCATCTTCCCGGCCCTGATCCGCGCCGTGGGCCAGCGCCACGCGCTGGACTTGTGCCTCACCGGCCGGTCCATCAACGCGGCTGAGGCGTTCGCGATGGGGTTGGTAAACCGAGTGGTGCCCGATGCCGAGCTGGCCAACGCTACCCAGGCGCTGGCGGCTGAACTGGCTTCGAAACCGCCGCACTCCATGCGCTTGGGCAAGCACGCCTTCTACCGCATGGCCCAGATGGACTACGACGCCGCCATCGACTTTGCCCGCAGCATTCGCGGCGCCTTCCT
>DHIZ01000182.1:0-2440 GCA_002404055.1 Chloroflexi bacterium UBA4733 | reverse complement strand
ACGCCGGCAAGGTCCCACAGGCCTTGGATGCGCTGCTCGGCAACGGCCAGCTCGCCTTCCATGGCGCCTTCACCCAGCGCCGGCAGGTCGGCGTGGTTCACGGTGTGGTTGCCGGCGTGGAGGCCCTGGCGGATCAGCTCGACAGCCTGCCCCTTGGTCATGTACCGATGCTTGCCTGGGAACTTGCGGTCTTCGCTGTAGCAGGGCGTGTCATCGGGGACGTCGGCCATGGCGGCCGTAGGGAGATGCTCGAACTTGGCGATCAGGAACGCTGTGACCGGTATGAAGACGCCGCGCTCCCGGCGGACCTCCTGGATGGCGCGCCAACCGTCGGTGTACTGCGACAGGCGCGCATCGTCCCAGGTGACGTGGAAGGTGCGAACGCCAGAGGGGATGACCAGGCTGCCGTTCAGCGCGCTGACGATGGTCTCGATCGAGATGGGCTGGGCGCCGCTGTCGAGCAGGCCCAGCAGGTCCTGCTTGAAACGCCGGTAGTCGATCTCGTGGTACATCCGGAATTCCGACTGAAATGGGACAGCCGCCTGGGCAAACGCGACCGGTATGCCCGCGGCGTTCAAGGCGGCAGAGGCAGAAACGGCTCCGGCAAGCTCGAGAAAGCCTCTCCGCGGCAGCCTCACTCCGGCATGAGCCGCTCGCGCCACCAGGTGGGCAGGGCGAAGGCGGCAGTGTGGACCGCGGCGTTGTAGAACCGGCCCCGGAACTGCTCGCGCGGCACGTCGAACGGGTGTGCCGAGCGTGAGGCCAGGACCAATGCCATGCTGCCGCCGTAGTACGTCGGGACGGCCGCCTGGTACACAGCTACCTGGGCGAACAGCGCACGCAAGCGCTGCACGATGCCGGCCGTTTCGTCCGCTTGGAAAAACGGCACGCCCGACTGGAACACGGCCGCGCCCTGTGGCGTGAGGATGCGGCGCAGGTCAGCGTAGAAAGGCGAGCCGAAAAGCACCTCGGCGGGGCCGATGGGATCGGGGGAGTCGCACAGCACCGCGTCGAAGTGCGCGTCCGGCGCGCGCTTGACGTATTCGGCCGCATCCTCGATCAGCATTTCGAGCCGCGGGTCCGCATAGTCGGCCGTGACGCTCGGCATCCACTCCTGGCAGGCGTCGACGACGGCTCGATCCAGCTCGACCATGGTGACTTGCTCGACTGAGGAATGGCGCAGCGCCTCGCGGGCCATGCAACCATCGCCGCCGCCGATGACCAGCACCCGTTGGGCCGGCCGCTCGAGTCCCACGATCGGTACGTGGGTCATCATCTCCTGGTAGACGGTGCTGTCAGCTTCCGTGATCTGGACCACGCCATCCAGGATCAGCATGCGGCCGACAACGTCGTTCTCGGCGATGACGATGTGCTGGTATGGGGACCGTGTCTCGAACAGGGTCTCCACGAGAAAGCTCTGGGCAACGGAAGGGTACAGGCTCTCCTTGTACCAGGAGGGCATCAGCGGTCTTCCCGAGCGCCTCGCATGATCTCGGTGACTTTGAACGACTTAGGCTGGAAGACCTTTTTCACCTCTTCCAAGGCTTTGTAGGAGTCGGCTCCGCCGCAGGTGAAGAAATCGAGCGCGGCGTAGCCGTACTCGGGCCAGGTGTGGATGGAGATGTGGGATTCCTTGAGGAGGGCGAAGCCGGTGACGCCGGGGCTCAAACGATGGACATAGGAACGGATGAGAGTCGATCCGCTGGCGCGCACGGCGCGCAGGAGAACCGCGCGAATGGCTTGCCGGTCTGTAAGATCGATTCCGGCAGGATCCCAAAGCTCGACAATGAGCTCTTTTCCGACGACAGCGGGCTGGTTGGCGCCGGTAAGCGCCCGCTCTAGAGTAGGCGTGGACATCTCATCTTCGGTAGGGTAGGCTCCTTGAACTTCTACTGCAGACTCATAAAGTGGACGGCCGGACTTGCCGGGCGCAAGCGCCAGGTGTCGCTAACCGTCCAAGGGAACAGTATACCGTCGCAAAAGGCGCCGCCGTATGCTAAACTCGCGAGACATCCCTCCTCGAAAAGCGCCGGGGAAGGGATGTTTTTCGTGTGTGGCCCACCTAGCTCAGTCGGCAGAGCGCGTCCTTGGTAAGGACGAGGTCTCGGGTTCGAATCCCGAGGTGGGCTCTTACCGGAAGCTAGAGGCTGGAGATTAGAGGCTAGAAGAAATGGCGAAGCAGAAATTCGTGCGGACCAAGCCGCATGCGAACGTGGGCACGATCGGCCACATCGACCATGGCAAGACGACCCTTACGGCGGCCATCACCAAGACCCTGGCGCTCAAGGGCGGGGCCACCTTCCGGGCCTTCGACTCCATCGACAACGCCCCCGAGGAGCGCGCCCGCGGCATCACCATCGCCATTGCCCACGTGGAGTACGAGACCGAGAAGCGGCACTACGCCCACGTGGACTGCCCCGGGCACGCCGACTACATCAAG
>DHIZ01000361.1:2581-3323 GCA_002404055.1 Chloroflexi bacterium UBA4733 | reverse complement strand
CTGACGATTTATGACCAGGCCTCATTTAGGCTTCTCCTTGACGCACTCAGCGGGCAGGGTGCCCGGCGGGAACAGTTGGAACGGCTGGCTGTCAAACGGCCAGCGGAGATTGTAGCGGCCATTGCTGAAGGTGTTCCCGCCCTAAATACGCTGGGTTGCACCGGCGCAACTGCGGAAAAGCTAGCACAGATTGCTATGAGCAAGCGCCACGAAATCGAGGAGGCGGCAACACGGGACCGGGTAGTCGTTGAGGTTAACTTGGCAGCACCGAGTGGAGAAAGCTGGACATCGGTCGAGAGAGTTTCTCCTGGCCAGCGATCCATGGCCATGCTCGCGCTCGCACTGGTACGCGACACGGGACCGCTTATAATCGACCAACCAGAGGATGATCTTGACAACCGCTTCATCTTCGATGATGTCGTTGGGCTCTTGACGCGCGTGTGTGCAAAACGCCAGGTCATTGTTGCCACGCACAACGCGAATATTCCCATTCTGGGTGATGCTGAGATGGTCTTGGCGCTTGACGCCGTTTCCGACCGGAGTCAGATCCTGGCTGCCGGCGGGCTCGAGGAACCGAGTGTAGCCGAGTATGCGCGAAGAATCTTGGAGGGTGGCGACGAGGCATTTCGCTCCCGTCATCGCCGCTACCTCTTCGCACCCCACTCAACCTGATTTCTCACGCTGCCTAATAGTGCGAGGTTGCTTCCCGCTTTGCTAAATGTGCGCCACAAGTTTTCGCGCT
>DHIZ01000361.1:0-2393 GCA_002404055.1 Chloroflexi bacterium UBA4733 | reverse complement strand
ACTGCGAAACTTTGTGGCGCACATCTTTGCTAACGTTATAGCAGTGCTCTATACCGCATTTGGTAGACTCTTCCTTCTTGCAAGCCCGTCACCCTGTCAGTAGGCGCACAATAAACGATCATTTCACGGCCGTATAACGCTCTCTTTGTCAAATAACACCGGTATAATGGTCAAATAACGCCCCCGCCCCTATGCTGCGCCCGCCGTGCCACGAACCCACACGGCCCACGCATAGGAGGGAACTGCACATGCCCGAAGCCACGATCCTTTCTTCCGCCCCTTCGCACTCACGTTCAACTCCCCGCCGTTGGCCCCGCCGCGCGCTGGCGCTGCCGGTCGCCGCGGCGGCGCTCGCCGGGAGTGTGGCCGTGTCCAGTCGCCGATTTGCGCCTGCCGCAGCCGGGCAAACAGCGAGAATCTCGATAGCGAGTATGCCGAGCGGCGTCGCCGTGCTGATCGATGGTAAGAAGGCCGGGAGGACGCCCGAGAGTTTCCCTGTCGTCGCCGGCCAGCATCAGGTCACGCTGCAGCACCCCGATCTTATGGAAGCGTCCTCCGTCCTCCACATCGCGGCCGGGCAGACACTCCAACTCGACACCATCCTTTGGAACCGCACGGCAAGAGTCACTGACATCCGTCCGCCGTTCCCCGGGAGCACGATCAGCAAGGCGACCTTTCTCGCCGACGGCCGGCTGGCGCTGGACGTCACGCTGCCACCCGGAAACGATCACCAACTCTGGCTGCGGGCGCGCGACGGCGGACTGGAACGTATCGGACCAGCCGGCACCACCGGGCCGCTGGTGGTGACGCCGGATGGGCAGACGGTGGCCTACCTCATGCCGATGGCGCCGGCTTCCCCAAGTCAGGACGGAACCAGCGGCGGGAAGCGCCTCACCACGGTTTGGACGGTTGGCGCTGATGGTCACGGCGCGACGTTGCGCTACGTGCTCCCGCCGAGTGCGCGGTCAACGCAACTGACGGATCTGGCCTGGGCGCCGGACGGTGCACATCTCCTGCTCGTCGGCGCTGGACAGGACTTTTCCGGCGGCACACGCAACGAACTGCTCTGGCGTGACCCAGTGCAGGGAACAGTCCGCACACTGCTCAATCTGCCGGCCACGATCGTGCCGGGCAGCTATCTTTGGAATCCGGACGGGGATCGGCTTGCCCTGCTCACGCGGGTCGGGCCACTCCAATCGCTCTGCCTGGTCGGCGTCCAGGACCGGAGCTTCCGCTATCTGGCCGATCTTCAATCTGCCGGCAGTACACCGCTACTCTTCCCACCGCTCGCCTGGTCGCCCGATGGTCGCCGTGCGGTGTATGCGGCAGGTGTACCATCCACGCCGACCACGCTCGGCGGCTGGCTCCTCGGCGACCACACCGCGTCAGGGCTCTTCACGACAGAGGTGGCAGGCGCCACCAGCCGGCGGTTAGGAACCATCCTCGCCGACGCTCCGGTCTGGCGAGCCGACGGCAATGTGCTGGCACCGGTCCACGCGAATGGCTCCGCCACCCGGTCGGTGGCGGCGGTGGATACCACCAGCGGGCTGGCGACGCCAGTCGGGACTCTGCCGCTCAGCTCCGGCAGTCCGGCTGCCGTGCGCTGGGATGCGGTACACGCGCAGGCGCTGATCGCCCAACCGCAGAACGGCAACGTCACCTACACGCTGGCAACCTTCGGAAGCGAGGCTGCACGATGAAGCTGCTGACCATTGTCATCGCCCTGGTGGGCTGCTGTCTCTGGCCGTCTACCGCGCTCGCGCAGCACGCGACCAATCCGGCAGTGGTCTCCGTGGCGCCGGTCCCTGTCGTGCCTACGTCGCCCGGCACCGGGTCACCAGCGACGACGGCGCCGTCGACGAATCCCAGCGCAGCAAGCGACGGCAAGCCGTCCGTGGTCGTCGTCAACAGCGGCCCCAGCATGGACGAGATCAAGCAGCAGACGCCCGGCCTCTTCCTGAGCGCGTTGGGCGGCCTGCTCAGCGCCCTGGCTCAGGGGCTGGACGATATCCTCAAAGTGGCGACCGGCTTCAACTTCCTCACCCAGACCCCGCCGGATCTCAGCTACAACCACCCCGACGTCCGGCGACTCTCGGGCAGTCTGCGCGCTGCCGCCGATGCAGCGCTGGCACTCATTGCCATGGTTGGCGGCTACAACGTGATCGTGCGCCGGGCCGTGGCGGCGCGCTCGGACGGCGCGCTGGAGTTCCTGCCGCGCTTGCTGGTGGGCGCGCTGCTCGTGAACACCAGCCTCTGGTGGGGCAGCCTGGCCATCGATCTCAACAACGCGCTCTGTCAAAGCATCGGCGCCGCCGGCTTTCCCGGCTGGGGCCGGCTCCCCCCCCCCCCCCGCCGCGCCCCCCCGGCGGCCGCGGCGCCGCCTGGGGGGGGCG
>DHIZ01000022.1:21333-43374 GCA_002404055.1 Chloroflexi bacterium UBA4733 | reverse complement strand
TATTCCGTGACGGCTCCTAACGCCGCAAAGCCCGCCTGCGCGGGCTGGGAACGAGTCCGCGTAGGCGGACTTCGCATTGGTAGCCGCGACTTTAGTCGCCAGGCAAGACGCCACGCCGCGTGAGACATCGTGAGGTCGCGGCGCTGCTGACGCTGGCAGCGCTGTGGGGCGGGTCCTTCCTCGCCGTTCGCCTGGCCGCGCCGGCATTTGGACCGTTCGCCTTGATTGATGCGCGTGTCCTGCTGGCGGCAGCCGCACTCCTGCTGTACGTGCTGCTGCGGCGGCAACGGGTCGCGGTGCGGCTACGGTGGCGCGGCTACTTGCTGCTCGGCGCCGTCAACGCAGCGGCGCCCTTTACGCTGATTGCCTACGCCGAGCTGCAGCTCACTGCTTCCCTGGCCGCCATCCTCAATGCCACGACGCCCCTCTTTGCCGCCCTGATTGCCGCGGTCTGGCTGCGCGAGGCATTGACGACCAGAAAAGTCGGCGGTTTGGTGCTTGGTCTGCTCGGCGTTGCTTTGGTGGTCGGTTGGAGTTCGTTGCCCTTGACTTCTGCCACCTTCCTTGCCGCCGGCGCCTCGCTGCTGGCGGCCTTTTGCTATGCGCTGGGGGGCGTGATGGTCAAGGCGCGCTTCAGCGCTACCCCCTCGTTGACACTGGCCGTGGGTCAGCAACTGGGCGCCGGCATTGTGCTGCTGCCGCTGGCCGCCTCCCATCTGCCCGCTGCCATGCCTTCAGCAGACGCAATCCTCGCCATGCTCTACCTGGCGCTCGCCGGCACCGCCTTCGCCTACCTGCTTTACTTTCATCTGGTGGCACGGGTCGGTCCCAGCAACACCCTGAGCGTCACCTTGCTGGCGCCGGTGTTCGGCGTACTCTGGAGTGTGCTGTTCCTGGCGGAGGCGATAAGCGCCACCACCATCGTTGGCCTCGTCGTCGTACTGGCGGGCGTGCTGCTGGCGACGAGACAGCCGAAAACACCTACCGATGCGCTACCCTATGCCAAGCCATAAAGAAAGCAGCCGGATGAACAGGTACCAGACAGCAGCTCCGCCCACCGGTGGGGCCGACCGACGAGCAAACGACGACTGGCGCGGCGCCGCTGCCGTATTTCAATCCTGGCGCTTTCCCGACTACCGGCGGCTCTGGCTGTGTATCGTGGTGGCGAACTCCGGGCGCTGGAGTCTGGCGCTCGGCGCCGGCTGGCTGCTGTTCAACTTGACGCACTCCTCGTTCTGGGTCGGAGCCAGCTTTTTCTGCATCCAGGGTCCGGCCCTGGTCGTGTCCCCGCTGGCCGGAGTCTGGGCCGATCGTTACGATCGGCGGCGTCTCCTGGCCTTAGGGCTTGGGCTGGCGGTCTTTGCGACGGCAACGCTCTCCTTCCTGACGTTATTGGGTGTCGCCTCGCTCGCGCCAGTTATGGTGTGTACCCTGCTCTGCGGCATCGCCTTCAGCGTCCAGGGAACCGCCTGGGGATCATTGTTGCCCAATGTCGTCCCGCGCGACAACCTGCCGAACGCTATCGCCTTGCAGGGCACCGCCCGACAAGGCGCCGAGTTCGTCGGACCGGCGCTGGCCGGCCCGCTGCTGGCGGTCGCCGGTCCTGGCGCTGTCTTCGTCTTTGCCGCCTGCTGCTATGGCGGCGCACTCCTGCTGGCGTTGCGTATTGAGGTGCGCCGCCTCGCCCCGACGCAACGCTGGGGCAACCCCTTCGCGCCGCTGCGCGACGGGCTGCGCTACGTGCGAGCGGTGCCGGTATTGGGCAGCGTGGTGTTCCTGGTGGCCTTCCATTGCAGCATGACGATGACCTACCAGGGAATGTTGCCCCAGTTCGCCAGCCAGCTCCTGGCTGACGACGGCAAGGTGTACGGCGCGCTGATGACCGCTGTGGGGCTGGGCGCCATCATCGGCACCCTGTCCCTGGCCGCCGTCTCCAACCAGCGTTGGTACGGCACAGCCTATGTGATGACGGCCCTGACGAGCGGCACAACGCTGCTCCTGCTGGGCCGCAGTGGCACCGTCGCCCCGGCACTCGTCGCAGCCTTCACCATCGGCGCCTCCCAGGCAATGTTTATGGCGATCAGTCTCACCTTTTTGCAGCAGCTTTCGCCGGACGCCTTTCTGGGTCGCGTCACCGGCCTCTACAACTTTCTCGCCAGCGGGACCATGGCATTCGTGAGTTTAGGCCTGGGTGGACTCGCCGTTAGGATAGCCCCGTCCACCCTGATGACAATCGCCGGCGGCGCCTTCGTCGCGGCAGTGCTACTGTTCATCGGCGTGCCGGCCTTCCGCCAACTCTGCCACGGTGTCTCGGCAGGCGAGTTGGCGGAGATTGGGCTGGGGGGGAACCTCTCTCTCTGACTCTTGCCCACGTCGAAGACCGGGAGCCCTTTGGGCGCGAAGGCCCGGCGCGGGGAGAGAGAACGCGGTTGGAGCGAAGGTGGCCTGCGGGCAGTGGCCCCTCCTCCTGTCCCCCTCCCCCTCACGGGAGAGGGGGAACGCAATTCGAAGGGCAGATGACGCCCAAGGCGACTCGCTTGCTGAGGCCAGCCGCAAGCCACGACCGAGCAAGACGCGTTCTCTCTCTCCCGTGAGGGGGAGAGAGTCAGAGAGAGGGGTCTCCCAGCGCCGCCAGCACCTCGTCGGCGTGGCCATCCGGCTTCACGTCGGGGAAAACGCGGGCAATCTTGCCTTCGGTGTCGATGACGAACGTCGCCCGCAAGACACCTTCGTAGGACCGCCCGGCGAACTTCTTCTGTCCCCAGGCGCCATAAGCAGAGGCGGTGGCGTGTTCGGGGTCGGAGGCCAGCAGAAACGGCAGACCAAACTTGGCGGCGAAGCGGTCGTGCGACTCCGTGCTGTCGGGGCTCACTCCAATCACGACAGCGTTGGCTCCTTCAAACTGAGCAGTACTGTCGCGAAAGCCGCACGCTTCCTTTGTGCAGCCAGGCGTGTCGTCTTTCGGGTAGAAGTAGAGCACTACACGCTTGCCGCGCATGTCACTCAACACCACGCGGCCGGTCGAGGTCGCCATGTCGAAATCCGGGGCCTGGTCGCCCGGTTGAAGGTCAGTCATCTTGTCTTCTCTCTGCTGCGAACAACGGCAGCCTGGCTGCCTGCAGGGAATTATAGCGCCTTCTCCATCAAGGCGACACGAGGCGGGTGCAGCGCCGTGTTGTTCCTGCTCGCGAACATCTGTTACTTACGCGTGTGGAGTGCCGGGTGGTGAGATTGCCGTGCGCGCACAAAGACGCCTCCCGTAGGGGCGTATTGCATACGCCCGTGCTCGGGTCCTGCCGCTCAACGGAGTTCGCCAACAAAGGTAGGCATCGTAGCCCGCCAGTTTTGGGGCGGGTAGCCGAGGCACTGCCGCGGCGGGTAAAGTAAGGGTTCAGGCACGACACACGGGTCCCGACTATGGAGAGCTATGGCAGGCGAAGCGACAGTTGGCCAGGAGAACGGCGCGGTCCTGATGGGCGGGCCGACGCGAAGCCTCCAGGCGAACCCTGCGCTGACACACTTTCGGCGCGCCCTGCTGCAAGGGACGCACTGGTACGTGGCCCTGTTGGAAACGATCGCGCTGTGGGAGGAACCGGTGGAGCGCTACCGCGGCCGGCGGTTGACGTACCTGATCGCCGGTGAGGCGCTGGACTGGCTCTTGCTGGCCGGGCGGCTGTGCCGGGACGTGCGCGACCTGATCCCGCCCCTGGAACTGGAGCAACTTTTGCTTAACGGCCAGGCCCCGCTCCGGCTGGACAGCGAGGCGTTCCGCGACCTGATCGGGCCGCTCAAGTACCGGTGCCTGTTGAACTTCTTTTACGGCGTCACCGTCGAGGAGGCGCTCTTCTTTGCGTTGGAAGAGGAGGCGCGCCGGCACTCCGTCGTGCCCAGCAGCAAGTTCGACCTGAACCCCCTCTTTGTCGACATCTATGGCTCCGCCGAGCCTGTGCTCCTGGGCGAGTTCCTGGGCAAGGACAAGCCGCAGCTCACTGCCAGCATGGACATCCAGCAACAGAAAGCCTTCACCTATTTCCTCTTCAAGCGCCGCCTGCTGTACTGCCTCCCCGCGCGTGTCGCTTCCGACACCAAACGTAGCCTTGCGGAACTGCGGCGGCAATATCTGGCTGCCGGCCGGCCGGCAGTGTTCCCCGGTCGGCCCGACGGCATGCTGGCCGGCAGCGACGATTCGCCGTTTGTACGGGCGGCAACGGCGTGAGCCCATCGGCGGTAGCGCAAGACGGTACAGCCGGCCCGCCATCAGGCGCAAAGGCAAGGATCACGGTCGTTGGCCTTGGACCGGGCGGCCTCGATCAGCTCTCGCTGGGCGCATTGCGGGTCCTCCAGGAGGCTGAGGTTGTGTACGTCCGGACCCTGCGGCACCCGACCGTTGAGGCCCTGCAGGCGCCGGAGGGGCGGGCGCTGATCGGTAGCCTGCGCTGGGAGAGCTGTGACGACCTGTACGAGCAAGCCGACTCTTTTACGGCAGTGTATGAGGGGATCGTTGCCCGGCTGATCGAGCGGGCGCAGGCTGAAGGTCATCTCGTGTACGCGGTGCCTGGGCATCCGCTGGTGGCCGAACGCAGCGTGCAATTGCTACTGGCATGCGCAGCCACAGAAGGCATCGACGTGGACGTCGTCGGCAGTCAATCGTGCCTGGAAGCCGTCTGCGCCGCCATCGGCGTCGATGCTGGCAGCGGGTTGCAAGTCGTAGATGCGCTGGCCCTCGATGACGATCTGACGCAGCCCGGCTTTCCGGCGCCGTGGGCGCCGCTGCTCGTGCTGCAACTGTATTCACGGCGCGTCGCCTCCGACGTCAAGCTGGCCCTCCTGCGCAATTACCCGCCGGAACATGTCGTCCAACTCGTCACGCAAGCCGGCCTGCCAAATGCCCAGCGCGTGACCGCTTGCGCGCTATCCGACCTGGATCGCAACGACCTGCCGGATCACCTCAGCTCGCTGTGGGTGCCCGCCCTGGCGGACCTGGCTCCCCCCTCCAGCCTGCGCACGTTGGAGCTGATCGTCGCCCGCCTGCGCGCCGCCGATGGCTGCCCGTGGGATCGGGAACAGACGCACCACACCATCAAGCGTAACCTGCTGGAAGAGACCTACGAGCTGCTGGAAGCGCTGGACGCCGACGACTTCGAGGCGCAGACGGAAGAATTGGGCGACCTGCTGATGCAAGTCTTCCTGCACACCCAAATGGCCAGGGAAGCCGGCGAGTACGACCTCGGCGATGTCACGGCTGCCATCAGCGCCAAGCTGATTCGCCGCCACCCGCACGTCTTCGCCGGGCTGGCCGTAGCCGACGCCGAAGAGGTGCTGCGCAACTGGGACGCCATTAAAAAGGCGGAAGGCGCCGGCAAGCAGTCTGTGCTGGAAGGGCTGCCGCCAGCACTCTCCGCATTGACCATGGCGTTGGCAATCACACGCCGTGCCGCCACCAGCGGCTTCACCTGGCCGGCGGTAGACGGCGCCTGGGCCAAGTTTGAGGAAGAACTCGCCGAGTTACACGCCGCCGGCAGCGACGACGAGCGCCGCTACGAACTGGGCGACACGCTCTTCGCCCTCGTCAACGTCGGTCGCCTGCTGGGCTTCGACCCGGAGGAATGCTTACGGGCGGCCAACCGCCGCTTTCGCCAGCGCTTCATGACCATGGAGCGCCTGGCCTCGGAGCGCAGGCTGGAACTCCGGGCACAGCCCCTGGACCTGCTGCTGCAGCTCTGGCGGGAGACGACCGGCAGCAGCGCCTCATGATCTCTGCTGAGTCCGCTTGCGCCCTCGGCGTTCGCGTCGACAACATTACCCATCCCCGGAGCAGCGCCCGATGACCCTCGGCGAGTCCGACTTTGGCGTCTATGTCCACGTGCCGTTCTGCCGCATGCTGTGTACCTATTGCGACTTCGTCAAGTATCGCGGCATTGAGGAGTGGTATGCCCGCTACGCCGCCGCCCTGCTACGCGAAGCGAAGATCTGGCAAGGCCAGTTGCGCGGGAGACGCGGCATCTCGCTCTTCTTCGGCGGCGGCACGCCATCAGTCCTGGGCATCCCCGCCCTGCGAACGCTGCAGCAACAACTCGCTGCGCTGTTCAAACTTGACGTGCAAGCTGAGTACTGCCTGGAAGCGAACCCCGAAGATGTCGATGCCGCGTTTGCCGCCGGACTGGCTGAGGGCGGATTCTCTCGTGTCAGCGTCGGCTTGCAGTCCTTCGACGACGCGCTGCTCCGGCGCCTGGGCCGCCTGCACACCGGCAGCCAGGGGAAAACGGCCGTCCGGCTGCTGCTAGAGGCTGGCATCTCCTCCGTCAGCGGCGACCTGATCTTCGGCCTGCCCGGCCAATCGCTGGCGGCCTGGCGCGACACGCTGGAGCGAGCCCTCGACCTCGGTTTGCATCACCTGTCCTGCTACGCCCTGACCGTGGAGCCGGCGACCCCGTTGGGCCGCCAGGTTGGCCGTCGCCGCCTCATCTTGCCGAACGACGACGCCGCGGCCGACATGTACGAGCACGCGGTTGAGCGACTGGCGTCCGCCGGCTATCGCCACTACGAAGTGTCGAACTGGAGCCGGCCAGGCCATGCCTCACAGCACAATAGCCTGTACTGGCACGGCAACGACTACGTGGGCCTCGGCGCCGGCGCAGTTGGCTGCCTCGCCCCCCGCCGCATGTGGAACCAACGCCGGGTGGAAGCGTACTGTACTGCCGTGGAAGCCGGCGGCGCTGCCGTCGCGGAGGAAGAACGGCTCACGCCGCTCCAGCGTGCCGAGGAGTTGCTATTGTTGGGCCTGCGCACGGATACGGGTCTGCCCCTGGATCAGTTCCGGCGTGCGGTCGGCATTGGGCTGGAGCAACTGGCCGACGCAGCGCTGGCGGAGGCGCTGGCCGACGGCCTGGTTATCCTCGACGACAACTTCCTGCGCGTGCCGGAACAGCGCTGGGGCGTGCTGCACAGCGTCGTCGCACGCCTCCTGGCCGGCATCGACGTCAGCTTGGTGGCCGCCGCGGTCCTGCAGGCTCCTCCGGCGAGCTCTGCACTACTTCAAGCCGCTCCAACCACTTCAAGCTGAGCTGACAACCGTCTGCATGGACGATGAGGCGACACGGCGCGCCGCGCTCGACCGTGAGGGCCTGGCCGTCCAACTCGTCGGCAAGAAACGCGACCGGTACGGCGTCGAGCGGGACCAGCGAACGAAAGCCAGTGACGTGCGCGTAGAGCGCTGTCGCCCCGGGCAGGGGATCCGCCAGCTCCAGAACTGCGGCCAGGGAAGCTCCCTGCCAGCGTCGAAGGCCTATTTCCCAGCCGCGTTCACACGTGTAGCTACCCTGATGTTCCATGCGAGGCAGTGCTGAGAGGTCGCTCAGAGAGAGCGTCAAAGGCCGTCGTACCAGGCCGTCAACGTGCAACCGCCAGGTGGTCGGGTTGGGCGTGTCCACCGGTATTGGGTGCTGGGATGGTGCGTCGAGCGCATCTGCCGTCAGGTCGTTCATATGCTGTCGCACTCCCGTGTTCCCGCTTCCAACCGGCGGCTGATGCTACCATTCGCTGTCAAGGTCCGTATTGCCGTGAGGGAACAGTGTCGCAACTGCGGTTTGCGACCCAACGACTGCACTGCCGTGCCGAGGCCCTCGCCAGGACCGCAGTCCTGTCTTTGGGTCGCAAACCGCAGTTGCGACACCGCCCCTCGGCGTTGCGTCCCCACGGCCACCCCTCACCCCCCTAGCCCCTTGGTCCTAGCCCTACCCGAATCCTCGCCCCATGCCGCTAGGATGGGTGCAACGCGAGGTAACTGCAGTGTGGCGCTGCGCCGATCCTCCTAGAAACTGGCTTTTCGGCGTGCGTAGCTCACCAGTCCGTTGTTTGCGATTCCTGTTCGGCCTGTTCGTGGCGACCATGCTAATCCAACCCCCGGCGGCCAGCGCGACTGCGGCAGATACGCCGATCATCAACGGCCGCTTCTATACCGAGGCCGGCGGCACGGTTGGTCTCGGTTTCCCCATTGTGAACGGGACCGATGGCGACTTCTGGACATCGTTCCAGCAACTCGGCGGCACCGATGCGCTGGGCTATCCGGCCTCGCTCCCCTATCAGGCCGGGGGCTTCACCTATCAGGCGGTACAGGGCGCCCTGCTGCAATGGCGGCCCGACCTCAATAAGGCCGTGCTGGCCAATACCTTCGAGCAGTTCACTGCGGCCGGCCTGGATTCCGTCCTCCTCCAGGAGCGCCAGATCCCTTTGCCGATCAGCGACGACGGCTCCAACGGCAACTATCAGCAGGCCGTGACCACACGCCTCTCCTTGCTCACCGATGCCGGCATCGCCGGGCGTTTCTATGCCAATCCGAACCCCGCCCTGCACAAGACGTGGACCCGCGACGACGCCATCCAGCTCTACGGCCTCCCCATGAGTCAGCCGGAAGCCTTTGGCCCCTTCGTCAGCCAGCGCTTCCAACGGATCACCTTCCAACGCTGGACCCAGCAGGTGACGGGTATGCCCGCGCCTGGTACTGTCGTGCGCGTGCTGGGTGGCGACCTGGCCAAGCAGGAGGGCCTGGTGCCGCTCGCGGCGCAGACGCCGGAGGCAATCACTACTGTCGCTGACCTCACGGTACCTACGGGCCTGGCTGTGCCCACACCGCAGGCTGCACCGCCTGCCGCCGGCATCGGCGGCATCCAGGGTGCCAGCGGACCCAACCAGTTCCCGCTCTTCCCCTGCCGCGCCTCGGCGATCGATCCGAACGCCGACCAGAACGCGGCGGGCCAGCCGGCCCGCGAAGCCGGCAGTTACCTGCTCTACGGCAATACGCCCGTCAAGATCGAGCACTTCAATAACTGCTGGTCTCCCTCGCAACTGCAGGTGATGCACAACCACCGCAGCATCTCCGACATCACGGAGGTGGTCATTCACTGGACGGATCTCGACTACGCGCGCAGCGCCTATGTCTTGCAGCGCGGTGTCTCCGTCCACTGGCTGGTGCCACTCGCTCCTGATCCCACCCAGCCACCCCTGGAAATGATCGACCCGCGCAACGCGGCCTGGCACGCCGGCCCCTTAAATGCGGGCCTGTGGGAGGACGCGGCACACTTGCTTTGTTTCCCCGGCGACCCATGCCGGCCCAATGGCAACGTCCACTCCCTCGGCTTTGAGAACGTCGGCAACACGGCGCCAAACAGCTATCAAGTCGGCGTGATGACGGACATTATGGCGACCCTGATTCAGGAGGGCTACCCGATTCAGCTTGACCGCCAGCACATCGTCGGTCACAAGGAGCTCAACCGTCAGAAGCCGGACCCCGGCAATCTCGATATCAATCAGGTCATCGCCATGGTGCGAGCCAAAGTCAACGCTGCGGCGCCGGCGCCCGTTCCGACTCCGGTCCTGACACCGCCAGCGGTGGTCACACCGACGGCGGACGGCGCCAGCACCCATCCGTTCACGCTCAACGGTGCCGCGAACGGCCAGCTCGTCGGCAACAGCGGCGGGTCCTTCAGCTACTACACGATCACCCACCCCACCGGGGCGCCGATCACCCTGCAATTTAGCTACACCGGAATCAACGCGGCGGCAGGCGCCGTCGGCGTGAGCGTCTTCCAGGGGCTGACCAACCTGGGCACGCTCAGCCCCAGCGGCGGACAGAGCGGCGCTACCATGACGATTCATCCCCAGGCCGCGGCCGCCATCTCCGTGCAGGTCTTCAGCTATGTGCCGCAAACAGTGACCTGGCAGCTCGGTGTGCGCTAACCGATGCGCAAGACGATCTTGCCGAACTGCTCGGCACGCTCCAGCCGTTCCAGGGCCACACCTGCCTCCGCCAACTGGTAGACCTTGTCGATGACCGGCTGGATAGCGTGGTCCGCGACAAGTCGCAGCATGCCGGCGAAGTCGGCGGGCGATCCCATGGTCGTGCCCAGCACGGAAAGCTGTTTCCAGAAGATGCGGCGCACCGTCACCTGGGGCGTGTTGCCGGCGGTCGCGCCGTAGCTGACGACGCGCCCGCCAGGTCGCGCGACATCGAGCGCCTGCTCGAAAGTCGCGCCGCCCACGCCGTCGATGATCAGGTCCGGGCCACCGCCGGTGGCCTTGCGGATCTCCCCAACCCAATCCTGGGTTCGGTAGTTGGCGGCGCCCTCGGCCCCCAGTTCCAGGGCGCGCCGTAGCTTCTCGTCGCTGCCCGATGTCACGAAGACCCTCGCGCCGAGCGCGCGCGCCATCACCAACGCCAGCGTGGCGACACCACCGCCGATACCCGTAATGAGCACGCGTTCGCCACCCTGGAGTTCGCCGCGACTGACCAGGGCACGATAGGCGGTCAGCCCGGCCAGCGGCAGTGCGGCAGCCGCTTCCGCGGTCAGGCCCGCCGACATCGGGAACACGTTGCCGGCCGGTACGCGCACCAGCTCTGCGAACGTGCCGTCGTCGGGCATGCCCAGAATGCGGAACGCCGGCCCGGCCACGCGCTGGTCGTCACCCCAGTCCAGGCACGGGTTGATGATAACGGGGTCGCCCACTCGGAACCTGGAAACCCCGGAACCCAGCGCCGCCACCTCGCCCGCCCCATCGGCGCCAAGAATAGCGGGGAAGCGCAAACCGGCGTATTGGCCGCGGCAGATGAAGACGTCACGATGGTTGAGCGCCGCCGCGCGCAGGCGCACGACCACCTCGCCTGCTCCCGCGACGGGATCAGGGACGGTTTCCGCGCGTAGAGCAACCGGCTCTACCGCGCCATGGAACACGATGGCTTGCATGGTTTTGCTGTCCATTCGCTACGGTTGGGTCCCTCACTCTGCCTTCCGGGTGCCCTCTGGGCGCTCGCTCCCAATTCTGGGAGCGAGCCAATATCAAGTTGAGGACGCCTTTCATTGAACAGTACCGCGATGCAGTCCTCCGTGTCAGCCACCATCCCTCCCTACGAGTTCCTCTCCCCCAGAATTGAGAGAGAGGTTAGGAGAGAGTGTCAATGGCCAGATTGGTGGCCAGGCCTTTGTCGCCCCCGTGTGCGCCTCCGGCTACATCGCCGCCGGCAGGGTGGTCATCGCGCTGCGCCGATCCCCCGCCCGACGCTCGGCCACCAGCGCAGCGTGCCCCAGCCGTGCTTCCTCTTCCGACCGGTACTCGAACGGCCCTGCCACCACCGTCGCGGTTACGAGACCGGAAGAATCAACCGCGTACACGCTAGTCTGGTAGCAGGGTGTCGCCTGTTTCCACGGTTGCACGTCTTGCAGGTTGTAGGTCAGCACCACCAACGGCGGCTGACTATGATCAATCGCCGTTCGGAGCCGGAATATTCTCTTTCGCAACCTTTACTCCTTGCCCAACACTGGAACTTTTGTTCGTATACAGTGTACCGGAATCAGCTTCGGGGCGCAACCTGGGGAGACGCACACAAGTCTCTTCCGCTGTCGCTAAGATAGCGGGGGTATCTACCCTCTGGACAAAAAACGGGAGATAAACGCGATGCCAGTCGATCCGAGCGCCAGTTACAGCTTCACCATTCGCTGCGCCATCACCAACCGACCCGGCATGCTGGGGCGCCTCACGTCCCGCATTGGCGAGGTGGGCGGGGATATCGGCGCGATCGACATCGTCCGAGCGGAGGAAGGGGTCGTCGTCCGCGACATGACGGTGGCGGCTCGTGATGACGACCATGCCGCCGCCATCGTCAAAGCAATCCAGGAGTTGCCCGGCATTGAGGTCGTCAATGTGTCCGATCGCGTCTTCTTGCTGCACCTGGGCGGCAAGATCGAAATACGTTCTAAGGTGCCTATCAAAACGCGCGACGACCTTTCCATGGCCTACACTCCGGGCGTCGCGCGTGTCTGCATGGCGATCGCCGCCGACCCCGCCAAGGCCTTCCAACTGACGATCAAGCGCAATACCGTGGCCGTGGTCAGCGACGGCACTGCCGTGTTGGGACTGGGCGACATTGGTCCGGAGGCGGCCATGCCGGTTATGGAGGGCAAGGCCATGCTGTTCAAAGAGTTCGCCAACGTCGACGCCTTCCCGATCTGCCTTGCCACCCGCGACCCCGACGAAATCATCGCCACCGTCGCGGCGATTTCACCGGGCTTTGGCGGCATCAACCTGGAAGACATCAGCGCGCCACGCTGCTTCGCCATCGAAGACGCCCTTAAAGCACGGTTGGACATTCCCGTCTTCCACGACGATCAGCACGGTACCGCCGTGGTTGTGCTCGCCGCAGCCATTAATGCTGCCATCGTTGTGGGGAAGCGCCTGGAAGACATGCGCATCGTCGTCAACGGCGTCGGCGCCGCCGGTGTCGCCTGCATCAAGATCCTGCTGGCGTCCAGGGTGGGCGATATCCTGGCCTGCGACCGTTTTGGCATCCTGACGCCGGACGGCCCACTCAGCGGCGATGCGCAGCGTTGGATCGTGGCCCATACCAATCCGGGCAGTCTCGCTGGCAGCGTCCACGACGCGATACGCGGCGCTGACCTCTTTATTGGCGTCTCCGGCCCGGGCGTCCTGACGCCACAGGATCTGGCCAATATGGCGCGCGATCCAATCGTCTTCGCAATGGCTAATCCTTCGCCGGAGATCCAGCCGGAGGACGCCCGCGGCCTCGTCCGGGTGATGGCCACGGGACGCAGTGACTACCCGAACCAGATCAACAACGTTCTGGCCTTCCCCGGCATCTTTCGTGGCGCGCTAGACTGCGGCGCGCGCACGATCAACGAGGCGATGAAGCTGGCAGCGGCCCATGCTATCGCCAGGCGCGTCGCGCCGGAGGAACTGTCCGAGGAGTACATCGTCCCCAGCGTCTTCAACCGCCGCGTCGTGGCCGATGTGGCCCACGCCGTTGTCGAAGCCGCCATCGCCACCGACGTCGCCCGCCGCCCACGCCAGCCCGCCGGGGGGTGAGGGGACGGGGGATGAGGAGATGCGTTAGTGGGAAGAACACGGCGGCGCTCCTGCCGTGTACTATACTGCTCCAATGAATGTGACACCGCCCGGCGCGCGGGTTCGCCTTGCTGCCTTCCCCAAATGCTACATGGACGACTTGAGTGTCCACCGGACGCTCAGCCTCTTTCAGTGGATCGACATGGCAGCGTCCCTGCCGGTGGATGGCCTTGAACTATACGACGGCTTCTTCACGAGCTTCGACCAGGAATATGTGACGCGCGTGGGCGAGGCGTTGCGGACTCACGACTTCACAATGCCGATGCTGTGCTTCAGCCCGGACTTCACGCAGCCCGATCCACGACGCCGACTCGCTGAAGTTGAGCGGCAGAAGCGCATGATTGACCTCGTCGCCGCGTTCTATTGCCCGGAGCCGCGCACCTGCCGCGTGCTCTCGGGTCAGCGCCGCCCGGAGGTGAGTGTCGATGACGGCGTCACCTGGGTGGTGGAATGCCTGGAGCAGTTGTTGCCTTATGCCGCCGAGCGGCGGGTGATCCTGGCCATGGAGAACCATTACAAGGACAACTACTGGCGCCACCCGGAGTTTGCGCAACATCTGCCGGTCTTGCGCCGTATCGTGGAGCGCATCGACTCACCCTGGTTCGGCATCAACTACGACCCTTCCAACGCCATCCTGGCCGGGGAGGATCCCCTGATGGTTCTGGATGCCCTGAAAGAGCGTGTGGTCAGCATGCACGCCAGTGATCGTTACCTGAAGCCGGGTTACACGGTGGCCGATTTACGCCAACAAGAGGACAGCGTCGGCTATGCCGCAATCCTGCAGCACGGAGAGATTGGCCAGGGCCTCAACGACTTCGACGCCATCTTCCGCACGCTCAGCGCGGTAGGCTTTCATGGTTGGGTCTCGATTGAGGATGGGATGAACGGCATGGAGGAGTTGCGGCGCTCCGCCGAGTTCTTGCGGGGCAAGATAACGCAGCACTTTGGCGAGGAGTGATACCAGCGGGTACGGCGGAGCGAGCGACAGTATTGGAGAGGAGACGCTGATGGTTACACTTGCACCACGACGGAGCTTCACCGCGACGGAATACCACCAGATGGCCGAGGCCGGCATCTTCATGGCGAATGACCGGGTCGAACTGATAGAGGGAGAGATTGTCGAGATGAGTCCGGTCGGCGCAAAGCATGTCAATGGTGTGAACTCGCTCGACAGGATACTTCATACGTTGGTTGGCCCCGATATTGAGATCAGCATTCAGAACCCGGTTCGCTTGCGCTTTGACACGGAACCGGAACCCGACGTAGTGCTCCTGGCAGCCGACCGGGATCGGCAAAGCATTCCACAGGTCAGGGATGTCCGCTTGCTCATCGAAGTCTCGGACTCGTCGCTGGCCTACGTTCGCGGGACCAAACTGCCACTGTATGCCCGGTCAGGCGTTGCCGAGGCATGGATCGTCGATGTCGATGGCGAAACCATTGAGCGCCACACCGAACCAATGGATGGCCGGTACCGTCTTGTTGCCCGCGCCGGGCGCGGCGAGAGCCTTCCCTCCACTACCGTGCCGGCGGTGACGCTTGATGTCAATGCCGTGCTCGGCTAGAACGGCGGTCGGACGGTGCTGTGCTACTTCAGCGCGCGGAAGCGCTGTTCCCCTCCTAGACGGCAATGAGCGACACGTCGCCCTTCACGCACCTGGATAGCAGCGGCCGCGCGCACATGGTCGATGTCGGCGCCAAGGCGAATACTGAACGCGAGGCGGTGGCGCGCGGCGAGGTCTGGCTGCAACCGGCGACGCTTTCGATGATCCTCGACCGCCAGATCGCCAAAGGTGACGTGCTGGCGGTCGCTCAGGTGGCTGCGGTCATGGCGGCAAAGCAAACCTCGACCATCATTCCTCTCTGCCACACCTTGCTCCTGACCGCCGTCGATGTCGACTTCGACACCAGTTCTGTAGATCACATTGGTATTGAAGTCCGCGTGCGTACCGTGGGGAAAACCGGCGCGGAAATGGAAGCGCTCACCGCCGTGTCGGTGGCTGCGCTGACGATCTACGACATGTGCAAAGCCGTCGACCGGGCCATCCATCTGGAGCGTGTGCGCTTGATCAGCAAGTCCGGCGGCAAGAGCGGCGCCTGGCGGGCGGTGGAGGGAGCGGAATGAGTGCCGATCAGCGCTTCAGCGCGGCAGTGCTCACCGTCTCCGACCGGGCGGCAGCGGGCGCCGTGGAGGATCGCAGCGGCCCGTTACTGGCCGAACTCCTGGCCGCGGCCGGCTTCACGATAGTGGCGACGGCCATTGTGCCGGACGAGCGGGAGGAGATCGCCGCGCGGTTGCGAACATGGGCGGATCAGCATACGGCTGTGCTCATTTGCACGACAGGCGGAACGGGGCTCGCCCCACGCGACGTGACGCCCGAGGCCACCCGGGATGTGCTGCAGCGCGAAGCGCCGGGTATTGCTGAGGCAATGCGGGCTGCCAGCCTGCAGCAGACGCCGCTGGCGATGCTCAGCCGGGCCGTGGTCGGCGTGCGCGGCAGGACCCTCATCATTAACCTGCCAGGCAGCCCGAAAGCGGTTCGGGAATGTCTGGCGGTGATCGTTCCGGTGCTCCAGCACGCCGTGGAACTCGTCGCCGGCGAGGCGAGCCGGCACCAGACGGCGTCGGGAGAGCGCCCCAGTGCCTAGCGCACTTCCACCGGCTCTGGCGGGACTGCGGCACGATCCGCGACGGGTTGAGCGTCAGACGACAGCCTGCCATCGCGCATCTCGGAATTGATCACGGAATCGAGGTGGATTCGCAAGTCCGTGATGTGCGCCAGGAAGCCCTCCAGAAGGTTGGGGTCCTCCACACGGCCTTGCTTGTAGAGTTCCATCGCCTCCAGTTTTAGCCGGACAAGCTTCCGGCGTAGCTCCAGCGGACGGGCAAGCGACACGACCCCTGACTCTTCCCAGTCGAAGACCTGTGCTTCCACATCGGTGACCTGAACAAAATAGTCTTTCAGCGATCCCATCTGGCGAATACGTCGAGACAGAGGCCGGCGAATCAGGAAGATCAGGCCGGGGATGACGGTGAGCCATGCCGCGATACCGGTCATGTAGAGCACAGCATTGTTGATCTCATCCTGGCTGATCGGGGATTTGCTGGCGACGTAGGCCAGGGCGCCGGGATGTGGAGGAAATTCCGGCAACAGGTCGAACTGTTTGGTCGTCAGCGGCGGATCGAACACCTTCGCGAAGTCGCTCTCGAAGATCGCCGCCGTCAACTGCTCGATCGCCTTGTCAGGAACGTTCTTGTTGGCAACGACGAGGAGGCGCCGGCCCAAGGTCACAACATCGGTCGGCGGCACATCGGGTGAGATACCGTACGTACCCAGCGGAATGGGGACACCGTAGGCGGCCTTGTCCTGCAGGCGGAAGGCATCGACAAAACTCAAGGGATACAGACGGTAATCAAAATCCCGCACCAGACGCAACGCCACTGGCGATGGTAAGAGGGACGCTGCAAAGACAATGTCCGGAATCTGCGCAGCAGTCATTTTCGGGTCCGTGAGGAACGCGACGCTTGCCGGCTTTTCCACATAGTCCGTCGGCTTAATTCCCAGGTAGTTGAGCACGATGGCGCCGAAGGTATGCGTCCCGCTGCCGACATCGCTGAGGCTGATCGTCTTGCCGCGGAAGCCTGCGCGAATATCGCCCGTGGCGATCAGCTGATCATAAATGTCCCGCTTCATGAGCACATGTAACGCTGTCTCGAAGATCGGCACCACCTCGCGCACGTCTCCGCGCCCCACGGGGCTGAGGCCACCATCAACGATAGCAACCTGGACCTTGCCGCTCTGCACAGCATTCAGCGTGTCCTCTGAACCGCCGGTGGCGACGAAGGTCAGGTCGACGTGTTGTGCCTGGGCGCCGGGAACCAGGTATTGCTGGGCCAACGAATAGTTCGCTCCGGAGAAGCTGCCGGTCGTCATCGTGAGGTGGTAGGTCGTGGTCGCCACCTTGCTGCGTAACAGCAAGCCGCCAATCACCAACAGGAGTATCGCCGGGACGAAGAGCGTCACCAGGAGCAGGATATATCGCTGCCGCGCTTGACCATGCGCGTGCAGGAGTCCGCGCCTCCTTTGAGTCACCGCCATTGCTATTTCTCTCGCGTCTTCTAGGATATCAGGCAGTCGCGACGGTTTGACCGTTGGAGCGCACCGCCTTGCCATTATGATCATACACGAAGCCGGCGTTCTCAAAGAACCCGAAGGGAATCTTGAGCCCGATCTGGCGGGACTTCATAAAACTGATCGCCAGGTCCGGGGGGGAAACGACACCGGCCTTCAAGGTAGCCGGCGTCTTCCCGTTGTAGAGAATGTCGAGCATGTAGTTGGCGTCCAACAGGCCAAGGTTGACGTTGGCGACGCCGACCGAAAGGATGGCGCTGCCACTGCCTTGCCTCACAAGGTCAGGGTAGACGCTCAACATGGGCAACGCACCGGCAAGCCGGCTCAGCAAGCCAATCGAGTTGATCACCGCGGTGGTGCCGGTTGCCCAGAAGACACTGCTTTGCAGAGTCGGATCGTTCACCTTCATTGCCGTGATTGCCTTGGGTACCTCCACGTTGAATTCCGGGGCCGGGTTCGTATCACTATGGACAATGACCTCAAGTACGTTGATCCCTTGCTGGGTGGCAATCGCCTTCAGCGGCGTGACCTGCGCCTCGATGGTGCTGCGGCTGGTGTCGGAGTACAGAACGGCAATGTTCTTGACGTCGGCCTTCAGTTGGCGTAGGTAGGTCATCTGCACTTCAATCGGGACCGCGTTGGTACAGTAGGCCAGGTTTGTGCCACTGCCTGTATTGAAGTCCTTGAGGTAACCCTGCAGCACAGGGTCTTTGGTGAAGAGCGACAACACCGGCAGTACACCACCCTGGTAGGCATCGTGGACGCTCTGCGTCACTTCCGACCCCATGGGGGCCAGGAGATCGAACTTCTCCGACTCACCGACGGTCAGCGCGGCCTTCAACAGGGCGTCCTTCTGGTTAACATTAATGAGCGTCACCGATACCGGCACTTGCTTCTCGGTGAAGACGCTCAGAATCTTGGCCAGAGTGTCATCGAAGCTGTTCAACGGCTTGGTAAATATGACCAGGACCCGTTTCGGCGCCCCGGTCAATTTCGCCAGGTTGTTTGGCGCCAGCGTGAAGCGGTTGCCATCCGGCGCGTCTTCTGTGAGCGTCCAATCGGCAAGGGTCCTTGGCGTCAACTGCACCCATGTGAGCTTCTTCGGGTCAACACCGGCACTCACGAGCGGAGAGGTAACGGCCGTCTGGCCCGGCCCGGACGCCAGCACCGGCAGATTGCCAGTCGGCGTCGCGGCGGCCCGCGCGAGCAACGGGGAGCTGCCGCCAAGGACGCCGACCGCCGCGGACGCCAGCAGCAACTGGCGCCGGCTAACGGCAACCGATGATCTGGGTGTTGTTACCATGGTGCTTGCCCTTCCAAGATTGCCGCCAAAGCCCTTTCCCGCCCCACAGGTACCGGCGTACGTTCGCCTTTAGCTGATCGAGAGTCGCATCTTGGCGGCGTACCGACGTCCTGAATCGATCCAGAAGAAGACGCCGAGAACGACAATCGGCAGGCCAACCCACATGATGGCGATGGCGTTCTGCTGACCAACAAACAGGAGCTGGCTGATCAGGATCGGCCCGGCCATGTGGCCCAGCCGCTCCACGAATCGGTAAATCGAGTTCGCCGTGCTGCGTCCCAGACGCTCAGCAGCGGCTGTCGAGGCCACGAAGGAGACCATCGGCGCATTGATCATGCCGTGCGCCAGGCCAAGGATGAAGATACCGCTGATCAGGAAGAAGGTGGTGAAGGCGGCGGCGTCGGCGCCACCCAGACCCTTCCAGCCCATCAGGCCAATTTCCACCACCGCGGCGGCGCCGACGACCGTGCCGACGATCAGGGCCTTGCGCGGCTGCCCAAGCCTCGTCACGATCCGTGTCACCATCAAACTCATCAAGAGGATGCCGATGGGATAGAGCATCATGTACTGGCCGATGTCCTCCACCGGTACCGACTGGCGAGACAAGAGCAGCGGGAGCGCAAAGGCGATCACACCCGCATTGACGATTTTGGCGGGAATACCAACGAGAAGCACCACGCTGACGAAGCCGAAATCGCTCACCGCTCGCCCGAGACTCGGGATGAATGGCGGTTGCGCCCTTGCCACTACGACGTGCGTGGCTTCCCGGGCATCAAGCGTGTTCGGCAGCAGGCGTACACCGAACAACAGGACGCCCATCGCCAGCACCGCTGCCAGCGTGAAAACACCGTTAAAGCCCATGTACACGGCCAGGAGAGCGCCGATGGCCGAACCGGAAATGATGCCACTGTTATAGGTGAAGAGGAAGCGCGAGGCGCCCCTCGTCACCTGATTTTGCGACGCCAGCAGAATGAGGTAGGACTGAACGCTGGTCGCCAGGATGCCGTGGGCCGCGCCGGCCATTGCCCGGATAGGGAACATGGCGTAGCTGTTGGACACCCTAGCCATGAGCAACAGACTCGTGACCTCAAGCACCGAACCCAGCACAAGGATGCTCTTCAAGCGACCACTCTCAACGTAGCGGCCAGCGGGAATCAGTGCCAGGGCCAGTGCAGCATAGTACACCGTGAACTGTGCCGAAACGATACTCGAACTTAGGCCGCTCGCTCGCGCCAACGCTTGCAGGTGCTGCGGCATAAAGGAGTTAGCGAACGCCTCTACGAAGATCGCCAGGAAGAGGAAGGGCAGCACGATCCCTTCCTGAAACGCTCGCCGCGTCTCCGCGCTGGCAAGACCACCGGACGGAACCGTCGTGAGCGTATTGAGCAGGTCGAAAAAGAGCATCGCGATCAGGCCGGACGCCAGGAACAGCACGAAGAAGTTCTTGCCGCTGCGCCAGACTTCCTGGTAAATCACGCTCTTCGGTATGCCGGCCCGCACGGCCAGACTGCTTCCTGCCGGGCCGCCGTGCAACGGCGAGGAGTATTCATAGTCACTAGACGCCGGCGTCCATTGCGTGCCCACCCGCGACGTGACCGAATCCAGGAGTATCTGCCTGCCATCGGTCAGCGCCACGTAGCTCAAATCAGGGTAAAGCGTCTTGTACTCCTGAAAGACGGTATCCACCTGGCTAAAGTCGCTCAGATCGAGACCCAGTTGCAGTGGGCTGGACAGGCGCTCACTCAGGGAGTTCGCCAGGGCATCCGTCTTGTTGCGGATACCCTCGGAATAGATGTTAACCAGAGAGCTGACGACCACGACCGCCATAATGAAGAACACCACGCCGTAGCTCACACCAAGAGCACGCCGAGGATGCACTGACGAGCGGCTAATCAACAACAGGCTGATGACCAGGAAAACCAGCAGTAACCCGCCGCCCGCTAGCGCGACGGGGCGAACAAACGCGCTGTCAATTTTGGCGGACGTGGCCGATTTCGGCATGATGAGGACAATCTGGCCGACTGCCTCGACCTTATTGTTGATCGGCAAAGCCACCTTGTAGGCTGTCGGGCTCTCCGAGATTGTGAAATGGTTATTGGAAGCTTGCAGGTTGCTCGCCAGGAAGGCCGTCGGCACATACGCAGGCGCACCGGACTGGGCGTCGGACTGCAGGACGGCGCCCTTCGGGTCGACCACGTAAATCGCGCCGACAGAGGCGTCGGAGGCCAGGAGCGGCCTGGTCAACGGCACGAAACCCGGGAACTCGCTGACGGGAAGACCGGCCATCAGGAAGGGATCCATGGCATTCTTGACGGTCTCGCCTTGCGCCGCCAGGCGCTCCAACTCGAACTTCGGGTAGGTGCGCCACGTCTCGCCGTAGCCGACGTAGGCGAGCAAACCCAGCGAACAGGCCATAATCAGCATCAAACCGAAAAGCTGCACGCGACGGCGCGCCGGGGTCTGGCGTAGGTGTTGATCGGTCACAGGCTCCTCCAGAACTCGGCGCGATGACAACGCACGATGCAAAACGGATGGACAACAGCGCTTTCCTATCCCTGTGTCCAAAACACGACCGGTTACGCTGTGGACGTATTGTAACACACCGCCATGCCATCTTTGGCCGATTCGGGTGATGTTGACCACTGGTCATTCAACTCAGCGAAGCGTTACTCAACGCATACGGGCAATGTTACTGTAACAGTGCGTCGTTGAATGATGTTTCCGTAGTGGCCCACGCCAAGGATCGTTGCCACCCTCGTTCGGCCTGAGCGAACAACAAGGGGCGGTTGCATCCCGCAACCGCCCCTTGCTCAGACACCACTGGCTGAGCGTGGAATCCTAGCTCTGGCTGGGTATCTCGTCGGTCGAACCGACCAGCGTCACGTCGTCAAGCAACTCCAGGTCGCTGAGGACCGAGCGCACCTCATCGTTGGCGGCAACCACGTAGATGTCCGTGTCTATGCCGATCTTGTTCTGGAAGAACACCAGCACACGGCCGCACTCCTTGGAGAGGGAAGTGAGGTCTTCCGCCAGCAGTACCAATCGCTTGGGCTTGGCGGCCACGACGCGATCCAGCTCCTGCTTGAAGGCCAGCACGGCGCCTTCATCCAGGTTGCCTTCCAGCAGCAGTTCGGCCGAATTGCCCTGCATGGAGAGCTTCATGTCGTAGGGCAGCCCTGCCGGAGCGATGCGTACCCGCACGCGCAACTCCTGCTTCTCCGTCGGCGGTATCTGGCGCGGGTTGCCGGCCCAGGCTGGGCGATACTGCAAGGTGTGCGGCGCCGGGGCCTCCTCAGTGACCGGCAGGTTGATCGTCAGTGCCTCGGCGTCAAAGTCGGCGTACCGCTCGCCGTTGATCCAGACCGCCTCGATCTTGACGCTGCCGGGCGGCAAGATGTCCGGCTGCACGCGCAGGATGTTGTCTTTGAAGCCGCCAGGCTGGGGCTTGAAGTAGAAGTCCATCGGCTGCTTCGTTAGCAGCAAGTTGGTGTAGATCGAAGCCAGGTAGCACAGCTCGAAGGAGTGGTAGCCCGACATCGAGTGGCTGCCCTTCAGGCGTTCCGTCCCCAACAGGTAGGGGATGCCGTTGGCCAGCACGTTGAAGTAGACGCCGCCGGAATCGTTGTCCGGGAACCAGGCGTTGTAGAAGGCCGCCGACTCGCGCGCCAGGCGCAGGTACTCCGGCTTCTTGAGGGA
>DHIZ01000022.1:9573-21167 GCA_002404055.1 Chloroflexi bacterium UBA4733 | reverse complement strand
TGGTACGTTTCGCCGGGGGCACGCTCGCGCTCGACCATGTCGTACCAGCCGCCGCGCTGCTTGTCCATGCCGACCTCCGGCATGATGGCGGCGATCTTCTCGGCGAAGACCTTGTACTTCTCGTCCGGCTGCATGTGGTAGATGCGCATGAGGTTCCAGGCGATCTTCAGGTTGTGTCCGACGATAGCCCGGTTCTTCTGCAACGGCGAGTTGTGGTCGTGCGACCAGTCCTCAAAGAACTTCTCGTTGACATATGGGCTGCTGTCGTAATCCTGGAAGTACTTTTCGATGGTGTCGGCCGTGTAGACCAGCATCTTGCCGTAGCGCTCTTCGCCGGTAGCCAGCCAGAGGTTGATCAGGTAGGCTGGCGCGTGATCGCCGACCGAGTTCCAGTTCTTGCGGCCCCGATTGTGGGTCAGCGCTTCGGCTTTCGGATCCAGCGTGATCGGATCGAGATGGGAGAAGTAACCGCCCTTGTCCTTGTCGAGGTAGTAGCGGTCGAACAGGTTGACCGTCATTTCGGCGTCGCGCAGGATGCGCGGGTCGCCGGTGATGCGGTAGGTCTGGATCGGCCCGGCCAGGGCGTAAATCTGCTCGTAGGCCGGGATGGCGTCGTAGTCGTCGCCGAACTCCGAGGCGAAAACCTTGCGCTCGTGGCCGTTCTTCACGTCTACGGCGTGGTACCAGTAGGCGATGCCTTCCTTCTCGTCGATGGCCCGCAGGTGGTCGCGCAGGTACTCCGTGCCCCGCTCTGCCGCCTCCAGGTAGCGGTCGTCGCCAGTCAACTGGTAGGCGGAGGCGAAGCCGTAGATCATGCGGGATATCGTGTCGGTTTCCTGGCGGGTGCTCTCGATCTGCTGCCCTTCCAGGGTCAGGTGGGTACGATACTCCTTAAAATTGACCACGCCATCCGGGAACTGGGCCTTGAAGTAAAATTCACCCAGCGAGCGGATTTGCTGAATCCACCAGTCCTGCGCCTCGAACCGAAACTCGGTGTCGCCGCGCCCGACGAAGACGATGTGTTTGACTTCAAAGGAGAGTTGCCCGTTCTCGGGATAGAAGGTGCCGTAGGAAAAGACGAAGCGGCCGGGGGTCAGCAACGTCTCCATCGGGGCGCCGGGGTCCGTCCAGGGATCACCCAGGTTGCGCATCATCTCGGCATAGGTCGCGTCCGTCAACTTAATCTGGAACTCGCGGCCGTCGACGGTCTTGACAGCGTACACGCCATCCTTGACCGGCGCGCTGACGTACCCACTGATCAAATCGGAAAAGGTAAAGCTCAACTCGTTCATGCGCTCCAAATTCCTCCTGCATTACTTTCAAGTGACGGCATCACGTTGGCCGCAACGTTACTTGGACACGAGAATTGCGACGCTATGGGGTTCCACGCGATAGGTCGCACTAACGACCGGTTCCTCCTCCCCTACCTCCGCTGCATCGTTTGGTGACGGCAGTCCGGTATCAGCCGCCCGGAACCAGCTCCGGCTCTTCACCACCGGCACTTCAAACTCGAGCGCCTCCCAACTCATGTTGAGCATGACGTGCAGGTCTTCTTCATCGGTCTCACCACCCATACTGAAGGCCAGGACATGGCAATCGGGATTGTCAAAGCCGGGGCTGTACAGTTGACAGCCATGCCAGTCAATGTCCTTCAGGTCGCGCTCGTTGATCTCGCCCTCAAAAAAGCGTGGCCGATGCACAGAAGGATGACGTTTGCGGAAGTCGATCATCGCCTGGAAGAAACGGAAAATGTCGGCGTGCTTTTCCTCGTTGCGCCAGTCCAGCCAACTGATCTCGTTGTCCTGACAGTAGGCGTTGTTGTTGCCTTGCTGCGTGCGGCGAATCTCGTCACCGCCCAGGATCATCGGCACGCCCTGGGAGAGCATCAGGATAGCGACCAGATTCTTCACCTGGCGATTGCGCAGGTCTTCCACTACCGGGTCGTCCGTGGCGCCTTCGACGCCGCAGTTCCAGCTCATGTTTTCATCGATGCCGTCGCGGCTGTCCTCGCCGTTGGCGTAGTTGTTCTTCTGGTTGTAGGAGACGACGTCGTTAATCGTGAAGCCGTCGTGGCAGGTGATGAAGTTCACGCTGTTCAGTGGGTAATGGCCGTGCGACTGGTAGAGGTCAGCGCTACCGGAGAGGCGCGAGGCGATATCGCCGACCATACCGGCGTCACCGCGCACATAGCGACGCACATCGTCGCGGAAGCGCCCGTTCCACTCCGACCAGCGATACCCGGGGAAATAGCCGATCTGGTACAGTCCCGCTGCATCCCAGGCTTCAGCGATGATCTTGCTGTCGGCCAGCGGTTCCGACAGCTCGATATGCCAGATCGCCGGCGGATAGACCATCGCCGCGCCGTCCTCACCGCGGGCCAGGATGGAACCTTCATCGAAGCGGAAGCCGTCGACGTGCATCTCTTCCACCCAGAACTCCAGACACTCCACGATGAACTTATCGACCATCGGGTGATTGCAGTTCACGGTGTTGCCGCAGCCGGAATAATCCATGTAGTATTGCTTGTCTACCGGAACCAAATGGTAGTAGATGCTATTATCCAGGCCCTTGAAACTGATCATGGGCCCTTCATGATTGCCTTCGCTTGTGTGGTTGAAGACGACATCCAGGATGACTTCGATGCCGGCACGGTGCATTGCCTTTACCATGTCTCGGAAGTCGTTGATCTGGCTGCCCTCTTCGGGCTTGGTTGAATAGCGGTGGTGAGGGGCAAAGTAGCTGACGGTGCTGTAGCCCCAGAAGTTCGGCAACGGCTCGCCCGTGATTGGGCTGGGCTTACCGAAATCTTTGTCGTCAAAGGCGAAGACGGGCAATAGCTCAACGGCGGTGATCCCCAGCTTCTGCAGATAGGGGATCTTCTCGATGACGCCGGCGTAGGTGCCCGGATTCTCCACACCGGCGGTGGGTGACTTGGTGAAACCGCCGACGTGCATCTCGTAGATCACGGCCTCGCGCATCGGCCGATTGAGCGGCTTGTCGCCCTCCCAGTCGTAGCCGTCGACATCAATGATGGCCGCCCGCATTGATGTGGCCAGATTCTCGTTCGGGCCGCAGGCGTCGCCACGCACCCAGAGATCGTTGGTAATCCCTTTGGCATAGGGGTCAAGCAAAACCTTGTTGGGGTTAAAGCGGTGCCCCGTCGCGTGAGTGTCCTTCGGACCGTCGACCCGGTAGCCGTAGTGGTTACCAGGCTGCAAGCCCTTGACGTAGCAATGCCAGATGTGAAAGGTCTTGTTGTAGCGCATGGTGAGCTGAATGGCTTGCACCGGCTCGGGGTCATCGTGGGCGTCGAAGAGCAGAAGCTCGACCGACGTGGCATGCTGCGAGAATAGCGCGAAGTTCACGCCGCCGGGATCCACGGTGGTACCCAGGGGGTGCGGGCGGCCGGGGAAGACCTGGTAGGGGGGCCCCTGCTCCGGCATCACCGCCGGTGCGACGGGTACCGTGATCGTTGCCTTTGCGCCATCAGTACTTGCCATTGGCTGACTCCTGTTTCCTGTCGCTGATCATGGCAGCCTTACCGCGTCTATTTGGCTGCCAACATGTCGATGATGGTATGGGCAAAGGGGCCGCAGTGCCCAGCCGAGCGGCCGGTAACGAGGTCGCCGTCCACGACCACGTCCTCGTCGGTGTAGATTGCCCCCATGTTGCGCACATCTCCCAAGAGGTTTATGTGGGCAACGACACGGCGTCCGCGCACCAGCTCCGGCGCTGAGGAAACTAACCACATGCCGTGGCAGTTGATCCCTTTGATGATGCTCGGTTCCGCGAACGCCCGCTTCAGAAACTGCGTCGCCGGCGGCAAGACATTGGGATCTTCCGTAAAGCGTAGCCGGTCCGACACCATCCCGCCCGGCACGATAATGGCGGCGTAGCTGCGCAGCGTCGCGTCGTCCATATTTTCAAAAGACTCGTGGCACTCGATGGGGACCTTGTACTCGTGTCCCTGAAACGTCAAGGACGGCTGATTCCAAAGACGCGTCAGAAAGTGCAGTTCGGCGCCCTCCTCGGGGAAGCGATGCTGATAGTAGAAGATTTCATACTCGGCAAAGTCACCCTCGAAGAGGATGCCGATCTTCTTGCCTTTGAGTTTCATGGTTGTCCTTTCATCGTCGGCTGGCCGGGGGCTGACAGCAACTAATGGGTGCGCCCCAGGGACGTGCAATCACCCACTATGGGTTGGCTTTGGTCTCGCCGGCACCCTGCAAGCGGCCCTGGAGCTGCGCCACGGCGATGGCCCAGTTCTCGCAGTGATAGAGTTCGGCCACCTTGCTATCTTTCACCCGATTAAAGTCGACCGCCATGATGTGGAACGAGCGCCCACTGTACGGTACGCCGAAGAACTCACTCTGCGGTGTGCCAGTGAGTTCGCTGCGCACGGCGATCCAGTCCCCCTGCACGACCAGTTGCAGGTTGTGCACCTGTATATCTGGAACCGTCGCGAAAAGGCCTTCTAGAAAGCCCCGCGTGTCGGCTTTAGTTCGGAATGTATCATTGCCGTCCCATGATTTCCAGTCATCCGTCAGGCTGGCAAACCCTTTCTCCCAATCGCGCTTGTCGCTGCGAAACAGGTTGTAGAACGGCTCAATTAAGGCAAGCGCCTGCTCGTGCGTCATTTCACTCATGCTCGTCTCCTCTACTTCAGTGTCCAACGCGGGTTGCCTCAGCTACGCGGATTCGGTCAACACATCGTCATGGCACGCGCCCGGCTGTTAACACGGTGAGCACGGCACGTACGTTCTCCTGAGGAAAACCGGCATCGCCCTGTGCCGCCTCGGCGAGCTGCCGTTGCGTCTGGCCGGTGTTATCCGGGATATCCAGGCTCGCGCCCCGCTCGATCATCCAGGCGATTTGCGCGAGATGACCGGCCAGCTCGGCTTGCGGCGAAGTGAGCGCACGATGCACCGCGTCGTGCATGGCGGTCAAACCGTTTACAGCCGGACGAACGTCCATCTCCGCCGCGAACTCATGGGCGGGCATGGCATCCGCCAATAGTTGCAGGAGGTCGAAGTTGTTCAGTACGGAGGCGCGAATCACGGCGCCCACGGCCATGGGATGCCGCTCACGCACCTTGGGATCCGCGCCGGCGGCAAGCAGCTTTTGCACCAGGGCGCGCCGGCGGCGCGCCCGCTCAGGGTTGTCGACGTCCACCCCCGTCAACGCCAGCACCAGCGGCGCCATCTGGAGATCCCCGCCGAGTCGGTTCACTTCGAACTGTGGTTGGGCCAGCAACGTATCCAGGCGCTGTTCGCTCGCCGCAACGTCATCGGTTTCGAGGTACACAGCAATCTCGGCCAGTAGCTTCTCCGTCAGGGCCTGCGGCGTGGCGATAGACAGGAGCAGGCTCTGGAGATAGGCCCCTCGCCGTGCTTCGATCTCCCGCCCGCGCTCGCCATTGACGCCGCCGGGGTAATAGCGCAGCAGGAGCGCCTTCATCTCCTCGTTATGCCACAGGTCCTGCATAGACAGGGAATTGTAGCCGCGCACGTTTGTGGCGCTGAGCAAGCGAATCTGCTCGTCGGCCAGGGCGGATGCCGGCAAACTCCGAATATCGCTTGCATGATCCAGCAGCCAACCGGCAAGGAGCAGGTGCTTCTGCTTGCCATAAAAGGCTGTTTGCAGCAGCACCGTATGCCCGTTGACCGAACTGACTGCATGCAGGTGTTCCGGTGCGGCATGAAGCAAGAGTTGCACCGTGCGCAGGTCGCCCGCCTGCCCGGCCATATAAAGCGGCAGGGCATCGGCATCTACAAACCGTAGCGCTGCGTCCGCGTGCGGCGCGCCAGCGATATCGTGACTGAGCAGGAGATCAACAGCGTCGGCCTGACCGTGCGCCGCGGCGCCAAGAAGCGGCGTCCAGCCTTCCTGATCGGCCTGATTCGGCTCACCACCGTTGGTCAGCCAGGCTCGCAGCCAGGCCACATCGCCGCTGCGTGCAACACGCACCGCCTCGCCCTGCAGTTGGCGCAGCCACTCCCGCATACCCAGGCACTGATACGTCGCGTCTGCCGTCGTTTTGTCACCAGCCGAAGCAGCGTAGGCGAGGTCGGTACGCAACGAGTCCAGGTAGGCAGCCAGGCGGCGCATGTTCGGCAAAGCCTTCAGCAGAACCAGTTGGCGCATCACGCAGTACGTGCCGAAGAGGGATGCGCGGTCGCCGTCGCCGAAGCCACCCTCGACCGTGCCTTGACCGGCGAGTAGATGGTGCACGACATCCTGTGGCTCGGGCAACGTTCGGCCGGCACGCATAAGCGCCGATCCGGCGATGGCCAGGTCGACCACCGCATTGCCAGCGCTAACGGTGCGCAGCATATCCTCGAAGAACGCAATCGATGCGACCGGCATTGGCTCGCGGGCGTCGCACTCTTCGTAGGCAGCAATCAGCATGAAGTGATCGAAGCGGGTAGTGCTGTTGGCTTTCAAGTACGCCAGCGCTTCGGGCAGGTAGCGCTGCAGCAGGTCGTGCTGACGCAGCGTACGCAGCGCGATCAGCCCGGCTGATGTGTCGAGCGGGCTGGGCTGGGCACCGGGACTGCCGGCGAAGCCACCCGACTCGTGGCGGCAGTTGCCGATGAATTCGACGGTGTGCGCCTCGGCGCCAAGGGCGCCCAGTTCCTCCAGGGCTTTGAGCACGCTGAGTGTCGGACGTAGCGCAGCTTCGCCATCGCTGGCATTGGCGTAGCCGCCGGATTCGCGTCGCAGGCCGCGCAAGAACGTGACGATTACTTCGGACTCGTGTAAAACGAACGCCATCCGTCTTTCCGTACCTGTCGTATGCGTGTGAGAACCGGGAAACCCGAGCACTCGCATGCACGGTGTAGCCGGTGCAACGCGCACCGGTCAGCTTGTTCGGTTAGCTCATCGAGAAATCGTACGTTCGGGCCACGGTTGCCAAAGCCCCTGGCTGGACCCGTGCCGGGAAGCTACCAACCATAGCGGTGGAGATCCTCGTTCAACACTCGCACGAACGTCTGCCCTAACTCGTCGGAGCAGGCCACCGAGCGGCTCGTGACGAACGGATAATCGGCGATAACCGACGTTTTGCGTCCAACATTGCCATGGAACTGGCCGGTTGGCCCGACGGCGTCGCGCAGGATGTACTCGAGGGGGAACGGTGGGGAGCCGAATGTCAAGAAATCGCCCTGGGGGTTGGCGACCACGGCCCAGTTGGAGGTGTAGTCGTATTCAATGGTATGGCCGGTGACGTGCTTGCCTTCCACGATGCTCTTGCGCGTGTCGAGCTCGCGGGCGAAGGCCAGGCACGTGACAGTGTAGCACTCGGCGGCGATCGGCTTGCTCTTATAGTAGAAGCCAAGGATCACGTCGTGCAGCCGGTTACTGTTGACCAGGTCGACCACGGCCCCGCCACCGCCCACCATGAGGAGACCGTCGTAGTCGCCAAGGCGCTCCCACGCCCTGGCGCGGGCGACGTAATATTCCTCGAGCCTTTCGAGGTACTGGTCGCCGACGCTCAGGTACGGCCGGACCGGCATCCACGACTCCAACGAGATGCGCTTCTTGAAAACGGCCTTCCAATCGGTATTCTTGGTGCGCTCGGCCATCTCCGGCGACGTGACCGGGCGACCCAGCGGCGGGTCAACATAGTCCGAATCGAGGCAGGCCGGGTCGGGGAAGGGCAGGGTCTTGCCGGTCACCACGAGGAAATCGTGGTCGATGCCCGCCTCTTTCAGGCGATCCAGCGGCTTGAGCAATTCCTCGGCCCAGAAGCCGTGTTCCGACACGGCAATCAATACTTTTTTACCCATTGTGAACTCCTTGTCAACTCCTCAGCGGGACGAAACTCGTACAAAACCTGCGAATAAGGCCAAACGGGTTAGGCGAACAGCGCGGGCGCGTAGATGTCGATCATGGCAGCCGCCTTGCGATCCGGATACGCGGCAAGCAAGGCTGCCTTGTACGTCTCGACATTGGGCGACTCGGCAGCGATCCTCTTTGCCGTCTTCAGGTAATCGATATTCGCCTGGATCTCGTCCTTGCCACACGGCGCGCCGTGACCGGGCAGGAAGAGCTCGTAGCTTGAGGCCTTGAGCTGTTCGAGTGCCGCCGCCCAACTCTCCTCCGTGCCCTTGTGAATGTAGAGGTGTCCACCGCTGTACAGCAAGTCCTGGGCGATGTACACGCCCAGTTCGGGCAACGCTATCGCAAGCTGCGTCTCTACCTCGGCGTGCTTCTGAACGATCAACTCAAAGGTGATACCGTCGATCACTTCCGTGCCTGGCGTCACCACGTGCGAAGGAATGACGATCGAAGCAGGAACCATCGGACCATAGACCTTGGCCCGATCGGCGCGGATCTCTTCACCGTGCGCCTTCAGAAAGGCAATGGTCTCGGCGAGCGCATAGACCGGGACATCGCTGAACGCCGCCCCTAGGCCGAAAAAGTGGTCGGGATGCTCGTGCGACAGGTACACGCGATTGATCGGTTTGCCGAGGCTGTCGGCGTAGGCGCGAAAGGCGCCAGCCATCGGCAGCACAAACTGGCCGTCGACAATGACCAGCTCGTTGGGTCCCTCAATCACATACGTGGTGTCCGATAGCAGCATCTCCGGCGCGGTGAAGGCGTGAATCCTCACTTCCCCGGCTTCCTTGACGACCTGAATGACGGGATCGGGTAGTCCGTTCGACATCAGCAACTCTCCTGACTGGTAATACGACCGACAAGGCCCGCGGGCCGCCGGCATCGCCGGTCGCGCTGGAGCACAGGGCAACCGGCGATGCCGGTGCGCAGGGCCATATTAGCCCAATACCTCTACGAGCTTGTTGCCGAAGGCGATCGAAGACTCGACCGACAGGGCGGTGACGAACGGCGCATCGTAGACGACGCTCGGCTTGGCGCGCGATGTCGTGGGATCCGAACTGACCAGAGAACGCGAGCCAACGGCATCCTCGACCAGAAACTGCAGAGGAAACACGAAGCCGTTCGTGACGAGCTTCGCGCCAGGGTTGGCGTCGGTAGCACGAACCAGATCGTAGTGGTGGTCGCCCACAAAATCCCACTGGTGCGGGTGTGCAGTGACGTGCTTGCCGTAGATCACACTCTTGAAGTCGTTGTCGGGGTCGCGGGCGAAGGCAAGCGCACCAACGGAATAACACAACGCGCCGATGGTCTTGTTGCTCTTGAACGCCTTGAGCACCAGATTATGGATTTCCATGTTGCCGGCAATGTCGAGGGCCGATCCCGCCCCGCCGACCAGCACGATCGCGTCATAGTCGTCCATATTGGCAGCGCCGGAACGAATCGGGTGGTCCCATTCGCCGGTATCGAGGATCTGGTTGACGCGGTCAACTACCGGCTGGGGGTTGATCGCCACACCCTGCTGCGGATCAATGAAGCTTGAATCCATGCTCATCTTGCTCGGCAGCGGCGTGATGCCGCGGAAGGTGGCCAACTGCACGTCATGACCGGCAGCCTTCAAGGCGTCCCAGGGAGCCTGCAGTTCCTCCGCCCAAAGGCCGTAGTTGGAGGCTACGACCAGGATCTTCTTGCCCATTATCTTTCTCTCCTGTTGGAATTTGAGTTCGCGATGTACCGAGCCTGACGACTTGGCGTTCTGTGAACCAGCGCTGCGCGTCGGGTGGGACCTGCAGTGAGTACCCTGCCGCCCTCACCCCATCGCCTTTTCTCCGAAAGTGCCGCCACCGTCGTGGTTGCTCCGCTCACCGTTTTCAGTGCTTCCTTGCCACCGTCTATGCACAATAACCGTAGCGGCGAATAATAGCAAGTCTAACCAAAAACCTTACTTGCTTGCCCCCCCAACGGTACTATAGCCGACAGACGCACAGGCCCCCAATCCTTCGTTGACCGAATATGCCCCACGAATCTAAACGTGGCGTTACGATTCAATCACAGACTCTTGACCCGCATGGCCGTCGCCTGAATCCTGCCGGCTGCGCCGCTGCTGACAAGCGTACCATCTTACCCGCTGACGTCATGGCGGCGAACGCCGGAGGCTCTGCCGCAGCAGGGCCACTTCGTCCTTACCGGTCAGCCACATGACGAGCACGTAGGCCAGCGCTCCGCCGCCACCGGCGAGGATGATCGTCACCAGGTCGATCAATCGGCCGCTGCCGAGTTCGTGGCGCAATCCCGTCGCAATCAGCCAGCAGACACCGGCCATCAGTGCCGTCGCCCCCAGTCCGCGCAGCCAGGCCCCGGTGAGCCCTTCGGCGATGATCGCTGGGTGCCGGCGGAGCAACAGGGCAAAGAGGATGACGGCGTGGGCGCAGTTCTGGATGGTGTTCGCCGCCACCAGGGCCGGCCAGTTGTAGAGCATCACCCCGGGAATTGCGACGGCCGCCCAGATCACTGCCACGACAAAATAGACGGCGTTGGGGGTGCGCGTGTCGTGCATGGCGTAGAAGGCGTTGATGAGAATCTGGTCTGCCGCAGCGAACGGCAACTGCGGGGCAAACAGCCAGAAGGCAATAATCGTCGCCTGGGCATCGTCCGGGCGAAAAGCGCCATGGACGAAAAGGAGGTCGACCACCGGCACCGCCAGCACCGCGAGGGCGGCTGTGACCGGCAGCGTCAGCAACACTGACACGTTGAGCCCAATCGCCACCATACGCCGGTAGGCGCTCCACTCGCTGCGTTCGGCGTAGCGCGAGATCGTGGGCAAGATGGCCATGGAGACGGCGGTTGAAACCAGGCCAAGCGGTACCTGGAGCAGCCGGGTGGCGTATTGGGCCGCCGACAGACCGCCAGGAGCAGCGAGCGAATAGAGGTGCCGTTCCCCACCCACGACCACACTGGACATGAGAAAGCCGGCGGCCACCGGCAGGTAGAGCTTCCCGATGTGTACTACCTCTGGTTGGCGCCAGTCGAGCCGGGGGTGGAACGGCATGCGCGCCTGGCGCAGGGCCAGAGCCTGCAATAGCAATTGCGCCGTCGCGCCGACGAGCAGGCCACCGGCGGCGCTGACGATACCAAGTCGGTGAAAAGCCAGCATACCGGCGATCACGCCCAGGTTGATGCAGGCAATGGCCAGCGCCGGCAGGCGATAACGATGCAACGAGTACAGCACGGCGGTCGCCGCCGCCGAAAGGCCCATCAGCCAGACCGTCGGGATCATCAGGCGCGCCAGCAGGGTCTCCCGCGCCAGCGTCGGCGCATCATAGCCACCGGACATGACGTGGACCAGGACCGGAGCGAGCAATTCCATGGCACCGACAATGACCGCCAGCACCAGGGCGCCGATCGCGAAGACAGCGTTAGCAACGCGCCAGAACTCGTCCATGTCATCCCGCACCGCTAGCCGGCTTAACGTGGGGATCAGCGCTGCGCCGACCATGCCGCTCACCAACAGGTCATAGACAACAGTGGAGAGCGTCTGTGCCTGGATGAACGAGTCGGTGACCAGGTTCCGTCCAAAGTACTGAGCCATCACCGGGTCGCGTACCAGGCCCAGTAGACGGCTCAGGATGCTGCCCAGCGCGACAAGGCCGGCAGCCCCGACCAGCCGGCGGGGGAGCTCGCTCCGCTCCCGGGGCCGGGGGCCGGGGACCGGGGGCCGGGGACCAAAGGATGACGTCGCCATGTCCTAACCCTAACCC
>DHIZ01000022.1:0-9506 GCA_002404055.1 Chloroflexi bacterium UBA4733 | reverse complement strand
CCCGGGCCCCGGGCCCCGGGCCCCCAGGATTCGCTCCACCAGCAGCGATGTCGAGCGGCCTTCGACGAACGGCAGCAGGCGAACCTGGCCGCCCAGACGCTGGACGGTAACGGCCTCGGGCAACCGCGGCAGCGCCTCCTCCAGGCTGCCGTAGTCACCGCCCTTGACCCAGTAATCGGGCCGAATGGCCTCAACCAGCCTGGTGGCGGTCGTTTCCGGGAAGATCACGACAGCATCCACGCAGACCAGCCCTGCCAGCAGTTCGGCACGTTCAGCCTCGGGGTTGATGGGGCGTGTCGGCCCCTTGAGTGCTCTGGTTGAGGCATCGCTGTTCAAGCCGACGATGAGGACGTCGCCAAGGTCGCGCGCCTCTTCCAGGTAGCGCAGGTGGCCGACATGCAGCAGGTCGAACACGCCGTTCGTCAAGACGATTGACCGCCCGCTCTCGTGTATCGCGCTGGCAAGCGTCGCGACTGCCGTATGACTGAGGATCTTTGCTGTCGCCGGCGGCCTCACAGCGGCCGCCAGGCCAGGATCGCTCGGCGCAACTCAGCCGGGGTGACGGTAGCGACTCCTAGCTTGCAAACGGCAACACCTGCTGCCAGGTTCGCCAGGTGGGCGGCCTCCAGTGGCGTCGCGCCTCCGGCCACCGCCAGGGTGTAGACGGTGGCAGCCGTGTCACCCGCCCCGCTCGCGTCGCGTACCTCCGAGTAGGTGGCGACGGGGATCAAATGGGTGGCTCCGCCCCGCTCATGCAGCGCCATACCGAGGCCGCCGCGGGTGATCAGGGCAGCTTCGGCGTCCATGCGTTCCACCAGCGTCGCAGCGCCGCGGCGCAGGGCGTCCTCGCCGTCCAGGGAATGGCCGACCTCGGCTTCCGCCTCCGGCTGGTTGGGCGTGGCGGCGTGGACGCCCCGAAAGCGGCCGAACTGGTCGTGCGCGTCAACGACGACCCGGCAACCGTGGCGCCGTGCCACCGGCAACAGCGCGGCGATCACCTCCGCGTTGACGGCGGCGATATCATAATCCGACACCAGAAGCGCATCGGAGTCCGCCAGCAAACGGGCAGCGCGTTCGGCAATCTGCGCGTTGATCCCGTTGCCGAGCAGGCGGCCATCAATGTGGTCGATGCGGGCCAACTGCTGCGGCATCGTTTGCTCATCACCGCCGATGATGCGGGTCTTGGTCGAGGTGTGCCGTCCCGCGTCGGTGATCACGCCATCCACCCGAATCTGCGCCTGGACAAACTGCCGGCACAACTCGTCGCCTGCTTCATCTTTGCCGATCACGCCGACGATGGCAACCTGTGCCCCCAGGTCGGCGGCGTTGCGCGCGGCATTACCGGCGCCGCCCGGCAGAAAGTAGCGGCGGGTCAGTTCCAGAATCGGGATCGGCGCCTCCCGGGATAACCGCGCCGGACGGCCTAGCAGGTATTCGTCAGCCAAAATGTCGCCGACCACCAGCAAGCGCACCCCGGCCAGCACGCCAACCAGATCAGTCAGCCGCTCCTTAGAAGGGATCATGACTGGCGCAGCGGGAGGACTGGCAAGAGATCGGGCCGCCGGATCAGGGTTCTCTGCTGCGCTTGCTCTCGGCGCCAGCGTTTGATGCGCGCATGATCCCCGGAAAGAAGCACGTCGGGCACGCGCCAGCCGCGGAACTCCGCCGGGCGGGTATACTGGCAGTGTTCCAGGAGAGGGCTGTCAGCGTCATCCCCCGACGGGCCGGTCAATGTCCCTTTACTGAAGGACTCTTCCTCCGCCGACCCCGCCGCCAGCACACCGGGTACCAGCCGGGTGACGGCATCAACGACGACCATCGCCGGCAGTTCGCCGCCGGTCAGCACGAAGTCGCCGATAGACAGCTCTCGATCCACCAGGTGTTCCCGGACACGCTCATCAACGCCCTCGTAATGGCCGCAAATCAGCAGGAGCGCCTCCTCACGGGCCAACTGAGCGGCCACCCGCTGGTTAAACGGCTCACCTGCTGGGTCCAGCAGCAGCACCACGTGCGCCGGCCGCCGCAACGCCTCCACCGCAGCGAAGATGGGCTCGGGCTTCAGCAGCATGCCCTTCCCTCCCCCGTAGGCGAAATCGTCGACAGTCTTATGTCGATCCGTCGCCCAGTCGCGCAGTTGATGCACAGCGATCTCAACCAGTCCTGCCTGCTGGGCCCGACCGATCATACTCTGGCCCAGCGGCGCAACGAACATGTCGGGAAACAGCGTCAGAATATCGAAGCGCAACATCGCAGAGTATCGTAACACCCAACACCCGTTATACTCCCGGTATGGTGCGCATCGTTCAGAAGTACGGCGGCAGTTCGGTTGCAAATGCCGACCGCATCCGCACGGTGGCAGCACGAATTGCGCGGGCCTTCCGGGCCGGCAATGAGGTAGCGGTCGTCGTGTCGGCGATGGGTGACACAACCGACGAACTGATTGCCCTTGCCCGCCAGGTCAACCCTGACCCTGATCCCCGAGAGCTGGACATGCTGATGTCCACCGGGGAGACCGTGTCCGCCACGCTCCTGTCGATGGCCCTGCACGGCCTTGGCTTGCCGGCCCTCTCCTTCACCGCCGCGCAGGCCGGCATCCACACCGATGCCCAACACCGGCGCGCGCTGATTACGTCAGTCCAGCCGACGCGGATCGTGCAGGAGTTGGAACAGGGCCGCATCTGCATCATCACCGGCTTCCAGGGCGTGAACGATGCCGGCGACATCACGACGATCGGGCGCGGCGGGTCCGACCCTACCGCCGTCGCGGTCGCTGTGGGGTTGCAGGCAGCCGTCTGCGAGTTCTACAAGGATGTCGACGGCATCCTGACGGCTGACCCACGCGTGGTGCCCAACGCCCGCAAACTGGATGCCATCAGTCACGAGGAGATGCTGGAGATGGCCAACCTGGGCGCGCAGGTATTGCATCCGCGCGCCGTTGAACTGGGGCAGGTCTACGGCATGCCGCTGGTGGTGCGCCCCACTTTCAACGACGGACCCGGCACCATCATCCGAGCGGAGGAGCAGGGATTGGAACAGTACAACCGCGTCCGCGGCATTGCCCACGAGAAGAACGTCGCCAAAGTCACCGTCGTGGGCGTCCCCGACCGCCCCGGCATTGCCCATCGCATCTTCCAGGCGATGGCCGACGCGGCGATCAACGTCGACATCATCGTGCAGAACGTCGCTCAGGGGGGCATCACCGACATGTCGTTCACCGTTACCGAGGACGACGTGAGTCGGGCGCAGGCCCTTTTGGAGCCGGTCCGCACCGCCATCGGCGCCCGCGAGATCAGCAGTGCTCGCGGTTTCGGCAAGGTCTCGATCGTCGGCACCGGCATCCGGAGCCACCCCGGCTACGCCGCGACCATGTTCGGCACGCTCAGCGCTGCCGGCATCAACATCCAGATGATCACCACATCGGACATCCGCATCACCTGCCTCATCGATCAGGACGCCGTGGAACCGGCGGCGCGCGCCTTGCACGCGGCGTTCATCGAAGAGGCTCAGGTGTAGCAGACTGTACACTTGACCACGAGCACCACGGCAGCACCGCAGAAGATAGGGGACATCGGGATTGAACCGTCAGGATGCCTATACCCTGTTGACCGAGCACACCAGGAGCGAGAGTTTGCGTCGCCATTGCCTGGGCGTCGAAGCCGCGATGCGCGCCTACGCCCGGCGCTTCGGAGAAGATGAGGAACTCTGGGGCCTCACCGGCCTGTTACACGACTTTGACTACGAGGAGCACCCCACACGCGCAGAACACCCGCTATGGGGCTGCAACCTGCTGACAGAGCTTGGCTACCCTGATACGATGATTCACGCCATCAAGGGCCACGCCGAGTACCTGAACGTGCCACGAGAATCGCTGATGGACAAGGCCTTGTTCGCCGTTGATGAACTGGTCGGCTTCCTGACCGCCATGGCCTATGTGCGGCCTGCCAGGAACCTAGCTGGCCTGGAGCCGGCATCCGTGCGCAAGAAGATGAAGGATAAAGCGTTCGCACGTGCCGTGAATCGGGACGACATCACTAACGGGGCGGCGGACCTGGGTGTCGATCTCGATGAGCATATCCGCATCGTCGCCAGTGCGATGCAAGAGCACGCAGCGGCGCTGGGTTTTGCGCTAACGGACCCTGCCCCGGAGTCGTAGCTCGCCACCATCGTGCCGGGGTCTTCCAACCCAACCACATTGCCCTGCCTGTCGAAGAGGTAGTAGTACTCCGTCCTGTCGCTGTTGCGCTCGGCGATGGGCGTGCCGTAGGGGTCGCGGATGAAGTAGCTCGTGGTCGGGGTGATCGGGGTGTTCGTGCTGCGGCCAGCTAAGGGCTCCCGAATGAACAAATGATCCAATTGCAGCCGTCGTCCCCCCTGGTGAACAAGCGCCAATGTGTGTCATTTGTAATTCCGGTGGTCCTAAGCCCAAGGGCGTGTAGGTGAAGTGGTCGGTGTAGGTCGTGCCGCTGTCCGTCCAACTGCGGCTCACCCGCTCGCTCTGCCCTGGTCCCGTCCAGGTCATCGCCACCGGCTGCTGGCTGGTGTTGCTGATGCTCTGCGTCTGGTTGGTCGGCAGGTAGCTGATCGTGAGCGGGTTGCCCATACCTGCCCCATCGTTGCCGGTCTGGTTGCCGGCGGTGTCATAGCTGTAGGCGACCGGCGTGAGCGCTTGCCCTTGCGATGAGTAGGGCTGGATCTGGCTGAGCTCGCTCGGGGCGTTGAAGCTGAGGTCGCTCTCGTTGCTGTGCGCCACCCCTTGGGAGGGATCGCTCACGATCTGGCCGGACCCGTTCACCGGGTCGGCCACGATCTGCGTCCGGTCGCCGCTCCTTCGCAAGATGGCCGTGGCGAACGGCCATCTTCAAGGCAGGTCAGCCGACTAAGAGTCAACCGGGCAGCGTCAGCGGCCCCGACCCCAATCGCGGGCGAGAGATTCTACCCCTGGTCCGGAGCTGTTCCATAGATGCTCCTCCTCCAGATGACGGTTGTGTTTCGGATCGATCAGGTCGCCCGCCTCAAATCCCCCGGCCGCTATCACGAAGCACAACAGGTCGTAGTTTCCTTTCCCCGTCTCCACCCAGGTCGTCATGCATTCGTTCTCCCACGTGTGGAGAATCCCTCCGCACCGGTCGCAGAACACGTTCGAATCGGCCAGGCGGTGCCCTTCCGGCAGGACATCCGTGATGTGGCTGTGGATAAGCGGCTCCACCTCTTGGCTCCCCATCCCAATATGGCTGCGGACGCAGACGGGTTAGCACAGGTAGCGATTACGGGGGACCGATCTGCTCGACTACCTGCCGAACCGCGCTGAAGATCGTGTACGGACGCCGAAAGTTCAGGAGCAGGGCCGTCTCGGCAAACCCGCCGCCCACGTCCTTCCCCTGATCGTAGGTTACCACCCGCCCTTGCACTTGTCGCGCGAGGTTCAGGATTTCGGGATCCGTAACCTTGGTCCTCCCGAAGAGCTCGCGCACGCTTAGCGCGTTGTACCCGGCAAACTGGAGCGCAGGTGTCAGGCCCCAGATGTTAATGGATGCGCTCTCGTCGACGATGAGCGGGGTGGCGAGCGGATCGAACCCGTTCTGCGCCCTTGCCGCCGCCACGCGCAGCACGCGTAGCAGCCGTTGCTCCAAGGTCGGCGAGCCGCCGCCCGGTCCGATTAATGCCGCGAACTGCGTCGCCGGCCCCTGGGTAGCATTGCCGGAGTTGGCATCGACACGGGTACCATTCGGCAGGACGTAGGTCTGCGTCCCCGGCTCGTAGAAGTTTCCGCCTTGCTGGTAGTGGTTGCCGGGGGCTGCCGGTCCGCTCGGCGGCACGGCAGCGTTGCCGGTGGGGCAGTAGTGGTAAGTGGCGACCACGTTGCCGCTGGGGTCTACCAGCCGCACCACGCTGCCCTGCCCATCCAGCAGGTAGTGGTAGACCACCCCACCCGGCAGCCGCTGCGAGATGAGCGTCCCACCCGGGTCGCGGGTGTAGTAGGCGGTGCCCGTGTTGTCCGTGGCATTGAGCAACCCGGAGCCGTAGGTGTAGGTAGCCGGACCGCCAGGGGTGTCGGGGTTGCTCGCCACCCAGCCCGCCGAGACCCGTTCCGCCTGCCCCACGTGCTCAACGGATACGATTTCCGATCACAGCGCCGAGCAGAAACGTCGGATAGGCAAGGACAGCCAGGACAAGACCGCCCGCCGCAATGAAACCCATGCACAAAGGATTGCCATCAGAACATTGATGTATCCCTTCGTCTACAATGAGTCCAACAAGAATGTAAAATATGGCGACGATCCCCGCACCATAGACAGCCAAGAATGTCGGGCGTACACTTCGTCTCAGCAGACGACCACCCGCAACGCCAAGTGCGACGACGCCGCCAATTAAGGCTGCTAGATCAATAATGAGATTGGGACTGATGCGGCCTAACGGATAGGCGAGCCCGCACCCTAGCACGACCAGTACTGCCCAGCCACACAATCGCAACCTGTCGTTCATGGGTCCGTCCTCTCGTTGCACGGATTACTGTTCGCTCCGTTCGGTGGCTTGTCTCACCTTGGCGCATGCGTGCTGTCCCGTCAGCAACCAAGGTGGCTGCCTTGTCCATCGCCACCAAGGAGAGAGGTCCGGCAACGGCAGGCCACAAGAGGGACGCGCGGCATTCATTCAGGAAGGAGTCCACGACAGGAGATGGCGGCCGTCAGATGGGGGGGCACGTTGGAGCAGTCCGCCACATTGTCAACAGCAATGATCGCTGCGTCTCTCGTGGGGGGGTTACCGGACATCGTGTCGATTCTATTCAATGACCACGTCGCCATCTGCGGCGGCGGCTTGGCACCGCGATTCTCATGTGTCCACGCACCCCTAGCGTTTTTCTGCCGATACCGGTTATCGATCAGCCGATGCAGCAGCTCCCGCGCCTTACCTCGCATCTTATCCCGTCAGCCAGCCGTAGTTCCATGGGTATTGGCCGTTCGCATCGTATCGATCAAGGCCGCGGTCTTTGAGCCGGAAGCCCGGTAGGTAGACGGCCGGAAAGTTGGCATAACCTGGGATCTCTCGTTCTACGAACTTCCCGTAGATCCCTTCGTCGTTTGGAGGTTCGCCGTTTTGGAACACCCGATTCTTGAAGATGTCAAGCTGGATGTCTGCAGCTAGATAGGTATCCTGCTCATGAACGAGATCGGAAACGACGAACGAAGGATAGTACACCGCGAAGTGCATTAGGTCTTGATAATCGTAATAGTACACGGCGTATACGAGCTCGGCCACGAGATCAACGTAGGCCTTGAAGGCGGGTTTGGCGAGCCGTGGTAGCTGCTCGATGTCTGACGCAGTGAGACTAAGGATGGCGTTTGCTCTACTGAGCGCGTTCCCCGAGTTGGCATCGATGCGCAGGTTGCCAAAGACGTAGGTCTGCGTCCCCCGGCTCGTAGAAGTTGCCGCCCTGGCGGTAGGGGTTGCCGGGGGCCGCCGGTCCGCTCGGCGGCACAGCAGGGTTGCCGGTGGGGCAGTAGTGGTAGGTCGCCACTACGTTGCCGCTGGGGTCGACCAGCCGCACCACGCTCCCCTGGCCGTCCAGCAGGTAGTGGTAGACCACCCCACCCGGCAGCCGCTGGGAGATCAGCGTGCGAGTGCGCCGCCCGGATCGCGGGTGTAGTAGGCCGTGCCGGTGTTGTCGGTGGCGTGCAGCAGCCCGGAGCCGTAGGTGTAGGTGGCGGGACCACCGGGAGTGTCGGGGTTGCTCGCCACCCAGGCCGCCGACACCCGTTCCGCCTGCCCCGGCCCGGTGTAGGTCATCGGGATGACGTTCTGCTGGGTATCCGTCACACTCGCCGTCTGGTTCTTGGCGTTGTAGGTGATTGCCAGCGCCTTGCTCGGGTCGCCGAAGCCGTCGTTGCCCAGCTCGTTGCCGTTGGCGTCGTAGCTGTAGTTGGCCGTCTTGCCACCGCTGGTCGCCGTCATCCACTCGTTGGCGGCGTTGTAGCCCAGCGTCGTCAGCGTGCCGTTGGCGTTGATGCTGCTGCGGTTGCCGTTCCCGTCGAAGGTGTACTGGTAGTTCAGGGCCGGGAAGGTCGAGCCGCTGCCCGGCGTCACCACCCAACTGGTGAGCCGGTTCGCGGCGTCGTACTGCTGGGCGGTGGTGGTGAGGTCGATTTCATCGGTGCTGCTGGAGACCAGCGCGCCGTCCCCGCCGCCCGGCTTGGTGTAGCTATAGCTGAAGTTCGTGAGCTGCGTACCGCCCGCCGTCTTGGCCGAGATCGTCGCCAGACGACCCGAGGCGTCGTAGGTCTGGCTCTGGACCACACCGCCGGGGAAGCACCCAAGGGGTACCCGACTGGTGCGCTGGCCGTTGGCGTCGTAGCCAAACGTCGTCTGCCCCAGGTTGCTCGGCTCGGTGAGCGTCACCGGCAGGTTGACGGCGTTGTAGGCGTAGCTGACCGTGCCGCCGCTGTCCGTCAAGGCGGTCAAGTTACCCACCGTGTCGTAGCCGTAGCCAACGGTGACGCCGCCGGGCAACGTCTTCTGCGTCTTGCGGTTCTGGGCATCGTAGCTGTAGCTGGTGGCGCCGGTATTGTCCACCATGCTGGTCTGGTTGCCGTCGGCGTCGTAGGCCGAGGCGATCGTCGAGCCATCGGCATAGCTAACCTGCGTCACCCGGTCCAGTGGGTCGTAGGTATAGCTGGTCTTTTGACCTTTCCCATCCGTCACGCTGGCTGGACGGGAGAGCCCGTCCGGAACGATCGCCGTTGACCCCAGTGGCGCGGGCGGTGTCACGGTGGTGAGGTTGCCTTTGGCGTCGTAGCTATAGCTGGTGGTGTTGCCGTTGAAGTCGGTCGCTGAGGCCACCGTGCCGTTGGCGTTGTAGACAGCGGTCGCTCGGTTCTGGCTGGCGAGCGCATCAGTGATCGTCGTCAGGTCGCCGTTGCCATCGTAGCCGTAGCTGGTGACATTGCCCTGGGCATCCGTGCTGCTGGTTGGCACGTAGAAGTACGGGATGTTGGTGACCGTGCCGTAAACGGCGCTCGTGCTGGCCCCTGTGGGCAGCGTGACCGTGGTCGGGTTGTTGTTGCTGTCGTAGCCGTAGCTCGTCACCTTGCCGTAGGCGTCGGTCGTCGAGGCCGGATGGCTGTCCGCCGTCCAGGCCGTCTGGAAGCTGTTGCCGGCAGCATCTGTCACCTTCGTCACCCGGCCCAGGTAGTCGTAGTAATACGTCGTGGCATGGCCATTGGGATCGGTGACCACGGTGTTGCCCGTGTTGTAGGTGTAGCTGTAGACCGCCTGCACCGGGCTGCCGGCGGCCAGGGTGACGCTCGTCACCCGGTAGGTGTTGGCGCCGTCGTAGGTGAGCTTGGTGATATTCCCGTTAGAAGCCTTTTCACTAATAAGTAATTGTAGCAAGGCGATGGAGATAGAGACGAGACATGGCGATATAGATCCAGGCTTTACTGGATTCGGCGAGTTGTTCGTAGTCGCGGACCAGGCGACGGCAGGCAAGGAGCCAGGCGAAGGTGCGTTCG
>DHIZ01000400.1:1420-3835 GCA_002404055.1 Chloroflexi bacterium UBA4733 | reverse complement strand
GTTGGTGGCCCCGCTCCAGGCGACTACCGCCCCCACTGTGGCGACGAGCAGGATGAAGAGGCCCAGCACCGCCCGCAGGTCGACCTGACGCGAACGGTGAAGAGCGCGGGATGGCGTGAGCGCTCGCGCGGCCATGGCTGGCTCCTTAAGACCCAGGAGAGCGTGTAATGAATTTTGTAATATAGGTGGGAGTCAAGATTACGTCAACAGGCATACGGAGATCAGGCCGGCATTACACGCGCCAGTTTGTGGCTCGCGTCACCAGCCGTTGCTGTTCTGCCGACGGTGACTCATGGTACAGCCGGCGCGCGAAGTACACTGCCCAGCCAACGGTAGTGAGCACGTGGTAGGTCCAGATACGCTCACGTAACGTCGTGTCCCCCTTCAGCGCTGCAGAGGCGTCCACTACCCAGCGGCGACGCTCTTCTGAAACCTGGACGTAGGTCGGGTGTGCCAGCAGGTCACCTACCTCGAAGACGGGGTCGCCCCACCCGCTGTTCTCCCAATCGACCGAGATCACTCCGTCTGGACGCCAAGTAATGGACCACGCCAGCAGTGTTGAACCGATGCCGCTTCGGGCTCGTGTCTGTCGTTTGACGCTGCCGCGCTGGTATGGGTAGGATTGAGTGACATCTTTGTCCTTGGCGGTCGAGACTGTCACCTTTTGCGGCCGGATCACACGTTGGGGCTGCATCGGTGGCGCGCGCGAGAGTGAGCAGCAGATGACTACGGCGGAGGTCGCCATCGCGATCGATGAGCAACTGTTGCACGATGTCGACCAGTGGGTCGCCTCGGGTGAGTTCCCAGACCGCAACATCGCGGTACAGTTCGCGTTGACCAACCTGCGTGATCAGCGTGGGAAGCGCCACAGGATGCTGCGCGAGGTGGCGAAGCTCGATCAGGCCGAAGAGCGCCTTCTCGCGGATGAACAACTGCCTTCTGAGGTTCCGTGGCCTCAATACTGAGGGGCCAGATCTATTGGGCTGATCTCCAACCCGCGCGCGGCCACGAACAGGACGGCACACGGCCGGTGCTGATCATCAGCCACGATGTGTTCAACGAACGATCTGGGACAGTCATCGCCCTGGCCATCACCAGTCAGCCGCCTCGCGCCGGTCCCCGCTCTGCGCCTGCGCCTCTTTGAACTGGCCGAGCAGTGCCTTGACGCCGAGGGCCAACTCGTCGGCATCCCCGAGCAAGCCGACTTTTCGCTCGCCTGCCTGCAAGCCCAGGGCTACAGCAGCCAGACTGCTCGCGTCCGCGAGGCCCTGCGCCAGCTGCCGGCGCGATGAGTGCCGCTCGGTCTTGGTCCAGTGACGAAGTGACGGCTGGCGCCGTTCCCATCGTCAGACTCACGCGGCTGGCCGGGGCGATCACGCCCTGGCCGGTCCGCCCTTCCGTCCTGGTGGAGCGGCTGCGCGACCGCGACGGCGCAGCGGCGTTTGCCGTGTTGGTGCGCACCCATTACCCGGAGCAGGCCGACGAGATCCTCTCGGTCCAGCCCGCCGGCCAGGAGTCTTTCGCCGCCGCTCGCCTGCGGGCCTTCGGCGAGCGCTTCAGCCGGGACGTCTTCCCGCTGGAGCCCGTCTGGCAGCACCAGGCCGGCTTCGCCGCGTTCATGGCGCACATCCCCCTCCAGCGCATGACCATCGAAGGCGAGGAGTTGCACGCCCTCGCCAATCGACCACCGGGGGAGCGGCTGCTCTTCGCCGCCCTCGCCCCCTTCATCGCTGACCGGGTCGGCCCCGGGCTGCTGCGCGCCAGCGTGCAGGACCTGCTGCCGGCGGCAGTCTGGCGGGAGGTCCCGCGCCGGCCGCCGGCCGACGTGGACACCTGGCAGGTCCGGTTGCGCGGCGGCCGCTACCAGGCCATCGTCACCTTCCTGCACTGGGTCGATGGCTCGACCAACAACCCCTTCCTCGACCCACCCGAGCGGTACGCTGGCGGCTGGTCCTGGCATGCGGACAGCATCCGCCATCTCCGCCAGGAGTACAGGCGAGCGCTGACCCTGCGCCAGCAGGTGGACGACTTCGCCGCCTGGCTGGAATTCGATCCGGCCCGACGCTTTGCCCGGACGATCCAGGCACTCTACGGAAAGGACCACAACAGCGATGACCACGACGACTCAAACGACTCTGACGACCGACCGCTCCACCAGCCCAATCCTGGCCAGCGGCCCCTACCGCTGGGCCCTGCCCAGGGATGAACGCGACGCCGACCCGTTACTCCTGCGCCTGGACTTCCATCAGGAGTCCTGCGTCCTCACCGACTACCAGGGTGCAGGCGGCTGCATCCAGACGCGCCTGGTGGCGCCAATGGATATCGCCCGCACCCTGGCCCGCGAGCTGGAGATGGCGACGCCGCTCCTGCCGGCGGGTTGCCTCTGGTGGGCCAAGACGGCCACCGCCGTCAACA
>DHIZ01000400.1:0-1402 GCA_002404055.1 Chloroflexi bacterium UBA4733 | reverse complement strand
CTACGTCCCCGCCCAGGTCCAGACAGTGCGGCTGGCGACCATGTACGGCGAGCAGGCCCGCGAACTGCGCCTGCCCTTCCCGCCGCTGGTCTTCGTCCACCTCTCCAACCGGGCGCCCTACGTGTTTGCCGCCCGGGCACGCCCAACCAGCAGTGAGGACCGGTTGCTGCACTGTCCGGCCTACAACGTTTTCCCTTCTGGCCGGGTCTGTGTCGGCACGCACGCCTTCCCCGCTGAGCCGGAACTCTTGCCGCGGGCGTTCTTCGAGTCGCGTTTCAGCGTCGCGCTGGACACGGCATCCGGCAAGTCCCGACGTCACCCCGACGACATCGGCAGGCTCTGGGCGGAACTGGACGGGCAGGAGACCTACCCACTGGACGACCTCATACCGCAGTTGACCGTCGCCGACGCCATGCGGATCGGCGAGTAGCGATGGCATCCGCTGCCCGCCTGACCACGACCGACCAGGTCCTGGTCGGCGTGAGTCCCGACGCCACCGGCCAGGAAGACCGCCAGACGCCCGACGGCTATCGGGGTGAGGCCTGGCCGCTGCTCGTGGCGATCTGTCTGCAGCCGCAATGCATTGCCATGCACATCCAGTACGGCGACGCCATCGGCCAGCTCTACCAGGAGTTGCAACAGCTCGGCTGGCGACGCTACAAAAAGCGCCCGGCGCGTTGCGGCTGGCGCTGCCCGGCCCACACGACCTACCAGCCATTGGGCGACGACTGGGCCGACAACCCCTTGCAGTGGGGCACTGCCCCGCGTTTCCGTGGTCGCATACGTCGCTGCGGGGTCATCTTCTGCGGCGAGCCGGGCTGCACGGCGCTGCGTCTCGGCAGCAACAGCGGACCGTGGTACGCGATCCAACAAGGACGGGAGGAGGGCTGGAGCAAGACGCGCTTCGGCTGGCGCTGCCCGCCCCACGCCAAATGGTGGCTGCGTTCCCCCGATGGGAGCCATTCCTGATGCGCGTCACCGGCTGGATCATCGGCTGCGCCTACTGTAGGCACGCCGCCCTGGCCCGTCTGCCGCTGGCAGAGGCCCGGCGCACCGCCTCCCGGCAGGGCTGGCAGCAACGAACGCAAGCTGGACCGCGGGTCTGGGCCTGTTGCTACTGCACCGGCGCTCGCCTGGCCAGCCAGCCCGGCCTGCTGCTACACCATGAAAGGAAAGCCTCATGAGCGACCCATTCCATCGTTCCTCAAGTGACCGGCAGCAATGATGAGGCCAATCGTCGGCTATGCCGTGCTCACGAAGGGCGACGTGCCGCTCAACACCGACGGCATCGCCTACACCTACCGCCTGGCCGCCGGCGGCGTCGTTGTCAACGCCGAGAATGCCTCCCTCAAGGCCAACATCCCGGTCGCCGCAGGATCCATCCGGGGCCTCCGGGCCAGCC
>DHIZ01000210.1:3878-8448 GCA_002404055.1 Chloroflexi bacterium UBA4733 | reverse complement strand
GCCACGACGGGCACGGCCGCCACGCCTGCGGATACGCAAAAGGTGAACATGACGGTAATGGGGAGCGTGAAGCTGGGCCCGGACGGCAAGATGCACGATGCCTTCACCCCGGCCGACTTCACGGTGACCCAGAACCGACCGGTTCAGGTGACCGTCTATAGCTACGATAATGCGCCGCACTCCATGACCGCGCCGGCCCTGAATCTCAACCCGACGATCGCGCCCAGCGCCAAGGACGGCGTGCCGGCGGTAACGACCTTCACCTTCACGCCGACGAAGAGCGGCAAGTTCCTCTGGAATTGCGACCTGCCCTGCGACGGTGACGCCGAAGGCTGGGCCATGGCCAACCCCGGCTTCATGTCCGGCTACATCACGGTAGTGCCGGCATAGTTTCCTGAACCAGCGGACGCCTGACCATGACAGTGTTCGCAACCTACCCCCCGGCAAGTGAAGTGCGCGTGCGTGCTTTCCTTGCCGGCGAGGCACGACAACAGCGCCGCGATTAGCCACCGACCTACGATTGACGCCTTTGCGGTGCTCCGTCCGTCCTGTGCTACGCTTGCGGTCAGGATGCGTTGCTAGCCGGGAGGATGCCGCCGCCATGGTTGATGCCGACACCGCCAACCGCATCCGCGTTGCCGCGACGCGCATCCTGGCCCAGAACCGGCGCACCGGCCACGCCGGCTGGAACGACCGCGACTATGCCTACGTGGCGCCTTCCCCCAACTCCTATCCCTTCCAGTGGTTCTGGGACTCCTGCTTCCACGCCATCGCCCTCAGCCACCTCAACACGGAGTGGGCGCGGCAAGAACTGGTCACGTTGCTGCACGCAGCCCAGCCCGATGGCTTCATCCCGCATCAGATCCTCTGGGAGAAGGACCGCTACCCGGAGGCGGCAGCGCGCCAGTCCGAACAGTTCGGCGTGCGCTACACGAGTTCCTCAATTCAGCCGCCGGTGCTGGCGATGGCGCTCGAACGCGTCTACCGGGCCACGGGCGACGACGCCTTCCTGGCGCAATGCCTGCCACCGACTATCGCCTTTTACGACTGGCTTGCCCGCACCCGCGATCCAGATGGCGACGGCCTGATCGCCATCATTCAGCCCGACGAGTCCGGCGTTGACGCCTCGCCCAAGTTCGATCCGCTCATGCGCTATCCCAAGGACAACCGCGAGCTGGTGTACTGGATTCGCTGGCTGTACGAGCGCTACGCTCCCTTGCGTTTCAACGACCGCGCCATCCTGGCGTTGGACCTGTTTCAGGTGGAGGAAGTGCTTACCAACGTTTTTTACATACTGGGGCTGCAAGCGCTGGCCCGGCTCTGCGGGGATGCCGCGCAGGCTGCTGATTTTCAACAGCGCGCCACGACTGTGCAGGGCACGCTGGTCGCCAAGTGCTACGACAACCGGGCCGGGGCCTTCTTCGACCTGGCCGGCAATGCTGAACAGCCGTTGCGCACCCTCACGATCACCTCGCTCGTGCCGCTCGCCCTGCCCACCCTGGATCGCGCCATAGTCGACCGTCTGCTCGCACACCTGGCCGACCGGCAAACCTTTGCCCTTCCCTACCCTGTCCCCTCGGTAGCGGCCAATGAGCCAACCTTCATGCCGGGTAATGCCCACGGCTTCATCTGGCGCGGGCCAAGCTGGATCAACACCAACTGGTTGATCGGCGAAGGGCTGCGCGTCCACGGCGCCGACGACCTGCGCCAAACGCTGGTGAGGCAAACCTGCGCCATGATCGAGCAGTCCGGCTTCCGCGAGTACTACCATCCCTACACCGGCGAAGGCTACGGCTCCCAGGACCATAGCTGGAGCACCATCGTGGTGGATATGCTCGCCCCACCAACGTGAGCAGGGCACAGGGGAGAAGGAGCAACGCGATGCCGACCGAGCGCTTCACCATCACTAACCGCCAGGGGAAGCGGTTAGTCGGGCTGATTGACTACCCGGCCGGCGCTGCACCCATCGGCAAGGTCTTCGTCGGCTGTCACGGCTACGGCGGCGACAAGGAGGGACGCTACCTGCAGGTCATTGCAGCAACGTTGACCACCGCCGGCATGGCGATGGTGCGCTTCGATTTCACCGACAGCGCGAGCGAGAGTGAGGGAACACTCCGCCACGCTTCGGTGGCCGGCTACGCCGACGACCTGGACGACGTGCTTGACTTTCTCCGCACCCAGCCCCGCCTGAGCCGTAGCAGTATCGCTGTCGGCGGCCACAGCTACGCCGGGCGGGTAGCGCTCGTTGTGGCGTCGCGTCGGCCAGAAGTCGCGGCCGTCTTCTTCCTATCCGCCGTCTATCCCAGCAACGAGTTCGACATACCGGCGGTCGTCGCCGCGGTGCAGGCGCCCATCTACATCGTCCACGGAACCGCCGACCGCGAAGTTGCGCTGAGCAACGCCGAGGCCCTCCAACTCGCCGCCGGCGCCAAGCTCGCCAGCGTCACGATCATTCCCGACGCCGACCACAACTACACGGTACCGGACACCGCCATTAAGGTCGCCACGGCCATTCAGGAAGCGCTGGCGACGTTGACCGCCGCGGCGACCACCTGAAGATCGAGCAGTGGCCTGTGCGTGCCTCACATTATTCGTGCCCCACGGTATAGCCAAAAAGGACCTGTCGCCTACGAGGTAATACCACCGACGAAAATGTCGGCCCCTTGCACGCGCACGGCGCGCTTGTGGAGCGGGATGAAGGCCGGCCCGTTGAGGACACTGCCGTCCTTGGCGAAGATACTGCCGTGACAGGGGCAAGCGAAGACGGCGCTGGCAGAAGGTCCACCCGTCCAGGCATAGGGACAACTCAAGTGGGTGCAGTGCATGTCGAACGCTGTGTAGCTGGTGGGGCTATGCTGGATAATCCAGGCGCCGCCGGTCGGATCCTGGCCCTGCGCATTGGCGCCGAGTGGCGCCCGTTTGGGGACGTGCGGTGCGAACTGGGCGGCCGGCTGTTGTCGGCGATGCAGCACGAATTCGGGGGCTACCTGGAGAAGGTCACTGAGACGGGCGAAGGGACGTGAAAGCCGTTCCGCTCGCCCGAGATGCGGGCTGGCATTCCCCGACGTTCGCACCCTTTGGTGACGGTACGATCAATGCGACGGCAACATGACGCATAGGGAAGAGCGAAGGAGCTAACGCAATGACACGTCTGGACATAAACGAGCAAAACGCCGTGGTGGCCGTGTACGACACCCATCAGGAGGCGGAGGCGGCGATCCGGGAATTGCAACACGCCGGCGTCGATATGACGAAGCTTTCGGTGATCGGCAAAGGCTAACACACCGAAGAGGATGTCGTGATCCGAAACAGCGCTGCACCACGCCGCAGTCGCATCGTAGCGCGCCGAGCGCGCTGCATTACCGAACGGACTTACCCGACCTATGCACACCACTATGGAACTGGAATTGCGGATCGGTGCGCACGCCGCGTGCAGCGACGGTCCGGCGGGGAAGTTGCGGCAGGTGGTGCTCGACCGCGCCACGGACACGGTCACGCATCTCGTCATCAACACCATGCCGCACCTGGGCTTCGCCGTGCTGGTCCCCCGATGGGCTGTGGTGTCGGCGGACCACGACCACGTGCGGCTCAGTTGCACCCAAGCCGAACTGCACCGGATGGAGCCATTCGAGGACACGGTGTTCCTGCCGCCGTACGACCCACACCAGACGCTCGGTTATGGGCCGACAGACTACTTCTATGGCGGCGGCACTGGATCGATGACGGTCGGTATGGGTCAGATGGGTCTTGGCCTGGGGCCCATGGGAATGGGATCCGTGGGTTGGCAAGGCACGCCGCCCTTCGCGGTGGAGGAACACCTGCCGCCGGCAGGCAGCGTGGCGCCGGGCGCCGCCACCCCGGCGGGGACGCCCGCATCTGGTCAATCGGCGCAGACTTACGCCAAGTTCTCCACCGATGTGCCCTCCTTTGCCGACAACCAGCACCTCGCCACGCTGCTGGAGTCCAACGGCGTCGCCATCATGGCGTCAACACCGTCGGCGGGTTCGCCGCTGCTGACGCTGCTCTTCTCTTTCGGCCCGACGATCCTGCTGATCGGCGGCTTCTTGTGGCTGACGACACGGGCCTAAAGCGCCGCAGGCGGCGGCAGTGGCATCTTCAGCTTTGGGCGCAGCCGGGCGCGTCGCTACGATGAGGGCGGCGCGACGCAGCGCATCACCTTCGCCGATGTCGCCGGCATTGATGAAGTGCAGGACGAGTTGGTCGAAATCGTCGACTTCCTCAAACAGCCGGCGAAGTACCAGCGTCTCGGCGGCGTCGCGCCCAAAGGCATCCTGCTGATCGGGCATCCCGGCACCGGTAAGACGCTGCTGGCCCGGGCGGTGGCCGGCGAGGCCGGCGTGCCGTTCTTCAGCATCAGCGGCTCGGAGTTCATCGAGATGATCGTCGGCGTCGGCGCTTCTCGTGTGCGCGACCTCTTCAAGCAGGCAAAGGAAACGGCGCCGGCCATTATCTTCGTTGATGAACTGGACGCGATCGGACGCCGCCGCAGCGCGGGGGCCGCCTTCGGCGGCAACGACGAGCGCGAGCAGACCCTCAACCAGTTGCTGGT
>DHIZ01000210.1:0-3849 GCA_002404055.1 Chloroflexi bacterium UBA4733 | reverse complement strand
TCGACCCGGCGCTGCTGCGGCCGGGCCGCTTCGACCGCCGCATCGTCGTGCAGCCGCCGGACCGGGCGGGGCGGGCGGCGATCTTGCGCGTCCACACCAGAGGCGTGCCCCTGGACGCCGATGTCAACCTCGACGAGGTTGCCGGTGAGACGCCGGGCCTCGTCGGCGCCGACCTGCGTAACCTGATCAACGAAGCGGCGCTGCTGGCGGCGCGCAACAACCACAACGCCGTCCAGCGCAGCGACTTTTCGGAAGCGTTAGAGAAGATCGCGCTGGGGGCGGAGCGCCACATCACCTTGATCCCGGAGGAGCGCGAACGCATCGCCTACCACGAGAGCGGCCACGCCCTGGTCGGCTTGTTGCAGCCGGACGGCGACCCTGTGCGCCGGGTGACGGTGGTGCCGCGCGGCCAGGCGCTCGGCGTCACCCTGTCGGTGCCGGACGCCGACCGCTACAACCTGAGTGAAGCCTACTTGCGGGCGCGCATCGCCAACGCGCTGGGCGGCAGGGCGGCCGAGCAGGTGGTGTACGGTACCAGCACGACGGGCGCGGAGAACGACCTCAAGCAGGTGACGGCCCTCGCGCGCGCCATGGTGACGCGCTGGGGCATGAGTCCCGAGGTGGGGCTGGTGCAGGTCGAGGGCGTCGAGGAAGGGAACTTCCTTGACGGGGGGATGCTGCCCGGCCAGGGCCGCCCCGTGAGCGACGAGATGGCCCACGCCATCGACTCGGCCACCCGGCGCATCGTCGACGAGTGCTACGCCAAGGCGTTCGACAGTCTCAGGACCAACCGTGAGCGGCTCGACGACCTGGCCCATGCGCTCCTGCGCGAGGAGTCGCTCAACTCCCAGCAGATCCGCGAGGTCACTGGCCTGGTCGATCGCCCACTTGAGGAGAATCCGGTCGCCGCACTGCGCTGACGGGGAAGCGCTCACCGAAGCGCGCTCATCGGAAAGGCATAGTCACCTCGTTCTGTTGACCACGCTGTTTATCATACGGTACGCTTGGCGCCCTTACGTCTCGGCAGTCGCTCCCGCGTGACTACCTCGAAAGCCAAACTCTGACGGAAATTCTAGCGCGCCGGCTTCGTTAGAAAGGGGTTCGCGAGGTCGGCGCTATCCGTATCCAGGCTGGCGGCGGCCTGGCCGATGCCCGGCTTGTTGCCCGAACTGACGGCGCCACGCAGCGTTGTCACGTCCTGGATGAGCCTGGCGGCGGCGCTTACTGCGCTCTGCTGGATCTTCGCATCGGCGCTCGGCGCCTTGATCGCCTGGAGCACGCGTTGGTCCTGTTGCAAGAGCGGGTGCAACTGATCCAACGAAGAGAGCGCCGCACTGGTGGGCAGACTGCCGGCGCCGACCTGGGCGGCGACAGCAGCGGCCACTACTGCCGACTGCTCCATTGCCAGGGCGGCCGGCGCTGCCGAGGCCAGGTAGGTCATCGACACGCTGTTGGCGCTCGTCGCGGCACTCGCCTTCGTCACGGCGCTCTTGCCGACCGTGGTTGCACCGGCAAACAGCGCGCTCAAGACGAAGAAAACCAGGACAGCGTAGGCCACCAGCAAGACGATAATGCGCAGCACCCGGCGCCTGGGGGAAGTGACAGGATGCTCGGTTGCCGTAGCGGTCATGTTCCAGCCTCCGTGATGCGCGTCGCTCTGGCGGCTGGCGGGGCGGGCGGCCCATCGTCCATGAGCGCGAAGACGCGATCTGCATTGGCCTGCACACCCTTCACCGTCACGTAGCCGTTGAACAACTGTCCCAGTCCTTCCAGACGGTCGGAATAGGTCATGATCGCCAGGAGTGTCCCCAGCGTGAGGGCGCTGCCCATCACCATGCTGCCACCGAACCACCAGAGCATGCCGCGCACGAGGACTGCCTTGCCATTGAAGACCGCCTGGAAGAGCCAGGTCAGCCCGTTGACGGCAATACCGTAGTTGGCCAGTTCCTGATTCAGGACGCCGAAGTTCTCGTCCGGGGCTGGCTGCCCGTCACCGGGAGCGGCGCCATCGGCGGTCGCCGTGACGACAGCGTGCATCTGACGTACCCGCTCGAAGATGCGCTGGCGGAGCGCATAGGTGACGCGGCCCATATAGGTCGTCCAGAATATGAAGGGCGGCATGAGCACCACCAGCAGCCAGTACGGCCAGTAGGGGAAGAAATAGCGGACGAGCCGCCCCACGCTGGCGAGACCACCTGCGCGACGGGCGGTCGAGGCCTGGCGCAGCGGCAAGTCCAACCGGCGCAACCAGCGTGCGAAATGCAGCAGGTCGAAGGAGCGCATGCCGCGTCTGGCGGCCGGGCCGTAGCCCAATACTGCTTACATAAGGCCGAGTTGGGGCTGACAGCCTCCTGGTAGGGTACGGGATACAACAAACATCCGTGCCAAGCAGCAGGCGGCCATGCCATCTATGAGGATACGAGCAACACTGGCGCTAGACGAGCAGGAAGCGGGACCCCTGGGGGATCGCTATCGGGTGCTGGACGCGCTCGGGCGCCGGCTGTCGCCGGCGGTGCTCCGGCAGGTGTTGACGGAGACAGGCGCTACAGGCGAGCGGGACCGCAAGCTGAACGCGATGACGACGCTGCTGCTGTGCGTGGCGATGAACCTGTGGCGGCAGGAGGAGTTGTCATGGGTGTTCCGGGAGTTGGTGAGTGGCGTGCGCTGGCTGCTGGCGGCAGCCGATACCAAGATCACGCGCGCTGGGGTGAGCTGGGCGCGCTATCGGTTGGGCGCGGCGCCCCTGAAGGCGCTGTACCGGCTGGTCTGCCACCCCTTGGCGACGCACGGCCGCCCTTCGGGCGTCGGCGCCCCAGACGCCGGGCGCCTTTCGGTTCGGTCGGCGGCTGATGGCGGTGGACGGCACCGACCTCGACCTGGCGGATACCAAGGCGAACGCGGCGGCGTTCGGACGGCCCCACAACCAGCGGGCGCCGGGCGCCTGGCCCCAGGCCCAACTGGTGGCGTTGTGTGCGCCGGCAGCCGTAGGCTGACCGTGCACCCACGCCATCTGCGACGCACGGCCGCCTGCGGCGTCGGCGCGCCCCCTCGTTTGGCCGATCCCCGCGCGCTGGCCCACCGGGTGCTGCGTTCGGTCACTCCCGAGATGCTGGTCATGCTGGACCAGGGGCTCTACGGCTTCGACCTGTTCGCCGCCATCCGAGGACGCGACGCGCACTTCCTGGCCTGCGTCCTGCCCTACGTCAAGCCGACCGTGGTCCAGACGCTCACCGACGGCACCCAACTGGTGCGGATCGCCCCGAGTCGCGACCGACGAGTGGACGGCGAGCACATGCTGCTGCGCCTGATCCGCTACACCATCGACGATACCACCCGACCGGGCCACGGCGTCGAACACCGGCTGCTGACCTCCCTACTCGACCCCGCTGAGGCGCCTGCCCTGGAGCTGATCCTGGCCTACCACGACCGCTGGGAGGAGGAACTCACGATCGACGAGATCGCCACCCATCAACTCACGCCCATCCCCATGCGCAGCAAGCGCCCCGAGGGCGTCTTCCAGGAACTGTATGGCCTGCTGCTCGCCCATCACCTCGTCCGCACGCTCATGGTCGAAGCGGCGGCGGCCGCCCCAACGCCCCTGGACCCGACCGAACTCAGCTTCCTCGGCTCGCTGCGGCTGATTCGGGAGGCCCTGCCGGACTTCCAGCGCTATCAGCCCCACATGCACGCGGCCATCCATGCCCGCCTCCTGGCGGAGATCGCCGCTGCCCGCCTGCACGGCCGCCCTGCGGGCGTCGGCGGCGCCAACCGCAGCAATCCCCGCGTCGTCAAGCAGCGCTGCTCCCCCTTCCCAGTGAAACGTCCCGTCCACGCCCACTGGCCACAACC
>DHIZ01000388.1:4765-5329 GCA_002404055.1 Chloroflexi bacterium UBA4733 | reverse complement strand
CTAAGACCCGGCGCCGTTCAAGCCGGACTCGCGCTCCACCTTCCACGTCAACCCCCGCTCCTGAGCGTGCCGTTGCGTGTCCGCGTCGGCGAGATCCTGGGCTTCGTCCAAATTGCCGCTGGTTTGGCGGTGGAAGCGGAAGCGTTCGCTGTAGAACGCCACCAGCTCGTTGTGCTCGGCGTGCGGCCCGGCCTTCGCTTGGTGAATGAACCGGCTGGCTCGTCTGGTGGCCAACGACCTCGTCCCCTTGGCTTGGAGTGTTCGTTCGCGTCGGTCGGGGACGGACGGGAACGGAAGCTATCCTCCAGAGTAGCATCAAAGCGAGCAGCGCTCGCGAGCGTAGTACCTGCCGCGTGCTACAACTCGCACAACTGCTGTGCGTTGTGCGTGGCCAACCGAGTTTGACGGAGGATTAAGTTTGGGAGCTTCGGTCATGGAGGTCGCCGTGAAGGTGTGCGACGTCCTCATTACAGAGGAGGAGGTCAGCCGCCATCGGCTTCGGCAGTCGCTCGATTTCACCTCCGAAGAGATGGCCCGCGGGATCACCTTCTTGGAGCGGACTCT
>DHIZ01000388.1:0-4475 GCA_002404055.1 Chloroflexi bacterium UBA4733 | reverse complement strand
CGCATCCGGTCCGGCGAAGGGCAGCTGCTGCGGCTGGCCATTGTGGACGATCCTGAGGTGCGGCGCGACCGCGTCGAAACCGCGCTGGAAGGGCTGTTCCAAGACCGGACGGGCCGGCGCTATCTCCGGAAGCAAGCCAGCTCTGGTTAGTTCAGGGGTAATTATTTAGCGGGCTGAGGGCAGGGATTTAGGGCAGGTAAGGGATGGCCCCCTGGCGGACAGCAGCCTGTTGAATGGTGAGCGGTAAGGTGCGGACGTCCACGATGAAGCCGTCGATCTCGACCAGCCAGGTGAGGGGATTGTCAGCCACCCGACTGGGGAGGGTCCAGCGGGGATCAAACAGGCTGATCCGGAACAGACGATTGATGACGCTAGCCTTGGCTGAAACGGTGCTCTTGGCGACGCCAAACAACTGAGCCAGCTCAGGGGCCGTGAGGTGTGGGGTCTGGGCGTGATCGAATAAGAAGTTCACCCTGCCCAGGGCGTGAACGATGGCGCAGGCCCAGACGTTCAGATTGCCATTGCTCAAGGGTGAAGGACGCTTGCGACACAGGGCAGCGGTCATGCCGCGAGCCAAGGCAGCGTACTCGTCAGTCAGGTGCTGCTGGCACACGCTGTCCGTGAGGTCGGTCACCAGATGATAGACGAGGCTTAACGCTTGAGGCACCTTGTCCTGCCTGGTGGGAGCGGCCACTGCGCCCAGTGTAGGGCGCAGCCAGCGGGGATCCGGTTGGCAACACAACACAAAGCTGGTTTAGAACGTTTGTTTCAATGAGATGAAGGTGCTACCGCCAGCCTGGGCGGGGGCCGACGAGGAGGCCTGGCAGCAACTGGGCTGCCCGACATGCGCCGAACAAGAGCACGAGCTGGAGCGGCTGCGGCGCGAGAACGAACGGCTACGGCGGCGCCTGACCGAGATTGAGGCTGACTTGGAGTGCGCGCAGCGTGCTGGCAAGCGGCAGGCGGCCCCATTCTCGAAGGGCAAGGGCCGGAGCAGCGGCCGACGGCCGGGGCGACGACCGGGCGAGGCGTATGGCCAGAAGGCTTACCGCGCCGTTCCGAAGCTGGTCGACCGGGAGGTCGAGGTGGGCGTTCCGAGCGCGTGCCCGCACTGCGGCGGAGCCGTCCGCGAGCAGCACACAGCTGACCAATACCAGGAAGAGCTGCCGGCCGCACGGGCCGTGGTCACCCACTTCCGCGTGCATGTAGGACATTGCGTTCAGTGTGGCAGGCGGGTGCAGGGTCGCCATCCGGAGCAGACTTCGGATGCGCTGGGCGCGGCCGCGTCGCAGTTAGGGCCGCGGGCCGTGGCGCTGGCTACCCACCTCAACAAGACGGTCGGTGCCTCGATGGCCAAGACGGCGGCGACCCTGCGGCAGATGAGCGGCATCACGCTCACGCCGGGTGGCGTGAGCCAAGCGCTCGACCGCGTTGGCCGCCGCGCCGGCCCCACTTACGACGCCCTGGTCGAGGCGGTGCGCCACAGCCCAGTCGTCGCTCCCGATGAGACCGGCTGGAAAGTCGGTGGCGACCTGCACTGGCTGTGGGACTTCGTGGGCGACCAGGTAACGGTCTACAGCATCCAGCCCGGCCGCGGGTTCAAGGAGGCGGCAGCGGTGCTCGGCAAAGACTTCGCCGGCGTGCTGGAACGGGATGGCTGGGCGCCTTATCGGCAGTTCACGCAGGCCACCCACCAGACGTGTAATGCGCACCTGATCCGACGCTGCCGGGAGATGCTCCAGACAGCCCAGGGTCGGGCCCGCCACATCCCGCTGACGGTCAAGCAGTTACTGCAAGATGGCATGGCGCTGCGCGACCAGCGCGATGCCGGCCAGCTCGGACCGACCGCGGTGCAGGCCGAAGTCATAGCGCTGGAGGAGCGCCTGGACACGGTGCTAGCGGAACTTGACCATACCCACCAGCAAGCCAACCGGCGGTTGCTCAAGCACCTCGCGCACGAACGTCAGGCGGTGTTCACGTATCTCCATCGCGAGGGGGTGCAAGCCACCAACTGGCGGGCCGAGCAGGGCATCCGGCCCGCCGTCGTGAATCGCAAAGTGTGGGGCGGCAATCGTACGCCAGCGGGCGCCCACACGCAGGAGGTGTTGGCCAGCGTGCTGCGCACCTGTCAGCAGCAAGCCCGTGACCCGGCGCTCATCCTGGCCGACTTGCTGCGCTCCCCCATACCCGTTGTCGCGCCGCTGCACCTCATGACTGCTGGCCACACGTAGCCTCTGCCATCTCGCTACGCCGCTAAATAATTACCAAAGATCCTACCTGTGACATATGGAGCTGTCGATGTAAACAGTCTCAGCGGTCATCGGCGCGAAGCTCCATCAGTGCCTCGAACATCGACTTCTCTCCAGGCATCGGCGGCGGCATGTCTCGCAGCAGCTCTGCCATGTCGTGACGTGTAGCAGGGATCAGCTTGCCCTCGGCGACCATTTGATCCCACCAGTCGTCTTCGCCCTTCAGCGGCACGATACGCGCCACCGGCCGGCCTCTATCCGTGACATCGATTGTCTCGCCGGCTGCTACACGCCGAATGACGGCGCTGGTGTGTCCCTTGAGCTCCCGAATGCCCACTTGCATGTAGCTACATTGGTACTACATGCTGTGGGCCCGAAGGCCTACGCCGGCCGGAACTTAGGCAGCGTCACTTCCGGGGTTACGTCGTCGTAGACGGCTCGAACTTTCATGCCGACTTTGACCTCCTCCCAGGGGCAGTGGACGACGTTGGCGGTGAGGACGACCGCGCCGTCGGTGCCGTCGAGCACGGCTTGGGCGATGGCGTAGGGGATGTCCTGGGCGAAGACGGGGTTGGTGGCCTGGTGGACCACCACGTAGGAGACGATGGTGCCCGTCTCGGCGAGCTTGGTCCAGGACGCCTCCCAGGACCAGCAATGCGGGCAGAAGCCCTGCGGCGGCCAGCGGAGCTTGCCGCAGCTGGAGCACTTCTGGGCTCGCAGCTCGTGGGCCTTGGCGCCCTCCCAGTAGGGCTGTGTGTCGGGGTCGGCGAGGGGCAGCGGCTTGGTGTAATCGGCCATCGATCAGGCCCTCCTCAGCAGCAATGAGCTCTGGCCACCCTCACCACAGGTGAGAGCGATCTCCGGGTCGCGCACCTGCCGGCATTTACTACGGTCGTAAGTGTGCGGGCCATCGCACAGGTCGTCCACAACGCCGCCCGGTCGCAGCTGCTGCACCGCCTCGACGACGTGATTGAGACCCTGGGCGTAGCACTCTGACAGCAGTCCGCCATGCGTATTCACCGGCACCTCGCCATCAAGGCCGTTCTTGCCGGCGCTCACCCATCCGCCGACTTCGCCTTTGGGCACCAGGCCGAAGTCCTCCATGTGCAGCATGCACATCATCGTGAACGGGTCGTACAGCTCCGCCACGTCGACGTCCTTGGGAGTGATGCCAGCGCCGGCATACAGCTGTGGCGCGGCGATGGCGCCGTAGGTCGTGTACAGGTTGGGGAACGGCTCGCAGCCGCCCATCATGGACATGATGTACACCGGCGCCTGCTTCATGTCCCGCGCCCGCTCGGACGAGGTTACCACCAGCGCCACGGCGCAGTCGGAATCCAGGCAGCAGTCCAGCAACCGGAACGGGTACACCACCCAGCGCGAGTTCTGGTGGTCGTCCATAGTGATGGGCTGGCGCATCATCGCCTTCTTGTTGAGGCTGGCGTGCTTGCGCTCGGTCACCGCCAGGTGGGCGAAGTCCAGCGTGGTCGTCCCGAACTTGGCCATGTGGGCGCTGGCGTAGTGGCCGAAGCTGGCCGCGGCGTGCATGTTGCCGTACGGCGCCGTGAATTGCATCGGACCTTCCGCGCCGCTACCCGAGGCCGCGCGCGTCGGGCGCCGCTGGCTGCGGCCGTTCATCGCCCGGAACACCAGCACGTTCTTGCACACGCCGGAATACACCGCCATGGCCGCGGACATGACAGCCGCGCTGGCCCAGCCCCCGCCGCCCTGGTTGAGCAGCTCGTAGTTGACCCGCTCGATGCCCATCGCCTCGGCCAGGTCCCGCGGCCCCGGCGTGTCGGGCCGCCAGTAATAGGTGACGATGCCGTCGATGTCTTTCGGCGTCAGGCCGGCGTCGTTGATAGCCATCAGGCTAGCCTCGGCGGCCAGGTTTAGGACAGTCGTGCCGGAATTCTTGCTGAACGTGCTCCAGCCAATCCCGGCGATGGCCGTCTTGTCTTTGATGGGCAGCTCTGGCATGGGTTCCTCCTAACCGTGGCGCTGGCGCGCGGGCAATACTAGCGCAATCGCAGCCGCCTGATACGATGCCGCGGTGCGTCGCCTATCCCCGCTGTTCGAGTTCTCATGCGTCGCTGTGGTTGGCGCCTCCGACACCAACCACACCGGCCTGGGTACCTACCGGGCGCTGCAAGCGCTCGGCTTCGAGGGTCGTTACTACCCCATCAACCCAAGGCGCGACGAGGTCCACGGCCTGAAAGCCTACCC
>DHIZ01000011.1:34831-35091 GCA_002404055.1 Chloroflexi bacterium UBA4733 | reverse complement strand
GAGCTCCCGGCAGTGCGGCACGGCCTGACTCAACTGGGGACCAGGCATGACGGTGACGCCGAGCACAGCAGCTCCGCGATCCCGCACCAGGCGGTCGATCACGGCGACGGGATCGTCCTCCAGGTTGCCGTCGNNCAGCGCCAGCAGCGACATCGGCAGGATCGGCTTCCGCCCGGCGCTACTCGCCGGGTTGTACAGAATCAGCATGTTCGCACCTTTCAATTGGGCCGTTGGGAGAGGGCCGCGACTGCGGTCTGCGG
>DHIZ01000011.1:18268-34628 GCA_002404055.1 Chloroflexi bacterium UBA4733 | reverse complement strand
CCGCAGTCGCGGCCCTGTTAGCCTTCCAGCCACGGCTGCCTTGCCTCATCTAAACCGTACTGCCTGTTCGCCTGCCCGCCCGCCACACTCAGCCGCAACAGCAGCAGCGCTTCGTTGATCAAATCGCGCGTCGCCTCGTGTACGACGGTCAGGCCGCTGCGCTGGAAAGCCGCCAGAAAGGCCGGGGTCTCCCCTACCGTCGATAGCACGACCAGAGCGTAGCCGCCCGGCGTGAGGTGGTCTGCTAGGTCGGCGGCAAAACGCTCCACAACGTCTACCGAGCGCCAGGCGCGGTCGAGCGCATTCCGGGGTGCGCCTCGGAAAAAGGGCGGGTTGAAGAGCACAACATCAAACCGCTCATCGCCAACTGCTTCGAACAGGTCGCCCTCGCGGACGTCGATGCTGTCCTCGCTGTGGTTGAGCAGCACGTTCATCTTGGCACAGCGCACGGCCGTCGAATTGATGTCGACCGCGACGACACGCTGCGCCCATTGCGCCGCTACCACGGCCCCGATGCCCGTGCCGGCGCCGAGGTCCAGGACAGACGCCCCCGGCGGAATGCGCCGGGCGTTCAGACACTGGGCAAGAAACTCGCCGCTGTGCAACACCTTCGGGTTGAAGACCGTTGGCAGTACCAGGATGGGATAGCCAGCGACGCGCTCTAGCACCAGCTGGTCGTGACGACGGCGCTGGAACAGACGGCCCCTCCAGTGCCGGAATAACCACCACAACCGGCGCGCGGCCGGCGAATGGCGCGGCGGCAGGGAGAGCAACGGCGCGCCCGCGCCCACGATAAGCGGAAACGTGGCAGGTTCTCGCTGCCCCCGCAACCGCGCCTTCCAGTCCCGCACCACACAGCGCCAGGCCGACGGCAGGGCGATGACCCGCCAGTGCAGGTTGCCGGCGGCGGCCAACGTTTGCAAGCGGTCAGCCGTGAGGAAATGCTCACTGGGCAACGTGTTCGAGCAGAAACCGTAAACCCGTTGAAAACACGCCTCTCGTTCGGACACCATGGTCGCTCCCGCGGCTTGTTGGCGATAGAGTGGCGAATCCAAAACGACCAGAAGGCCATCCGAGCGCAGGGTACGCCGCGACTCGGCGAGCGTCACGCCACAGTCAGCCGAGTAGTGCAAGGAAGCATTGAAAATCACGAGATCCGCTTGGTCGCTGGCAAATGGTAGTCGGTCGAACTCGGCCTGGACCGGCAGGAAGGCGGCCTGACCGGCATGGGCATCGCCATACCAGATGTGCGCCCCCAGTCCGTCCAACTCGCCGGTTCGCACGTCCACCGCCGCCACGTGGTGGCCGCGGGCAGCCAGACGATGCGCCAGCCAGCAGTTGCCGGCGCCGAGGTCCAGAATGGTCAAGGGTCGTTGGCGTGCCGCCTCCAGCGGTTGGAGTACCTGCTCCAGCATCGCCTGGTAACTCCCCGCCCGCTGCCGCCAGATGTGTCCTTGTGGATCGCCGTCCACCACCTCGGGCAGGCCGCGAAAATACTGACAATCAGGCTTGCCCCAACCTTCAGCGGCACGCACCCGTGTGTACTGCCGCTCAAACTCGGCGTACTGGCGACGGGTCGGCTCGGGCAAGAACCGCCAGACCCCGGCGACCTGCGAGAAGGCATGCCCCTGTACCTCGCAGCGGGCCTCTGGTGAGGAGAGCCGGACGGTACCGCCGCACAGCGGACACCGCCAGCGAAAGTGCGCAGCAGGACCAGGCGCCAGGCGAGGAATCGTGAGCAGGTCAGTCACGACGGGTCAGCACCATCAGGAAGTGGTCGCCCAGGTCACGTGCGGGCGGCAGCGTACACAGGCGATCATCGAGCCGGCCGAGGGCGGCGCTGAGGGCGGCAAAACGCCGGTGCAGGCCGATCAGATAGGGCGGAGGTAGGAAGAGGCCGAGCGCTCGATAGTGTGTCAAGGCGAATCCCGGCGCGAAGGCCCCGTAGAACTCCCGCGGCGTCCAATAGCGCGTCCAGACGGCGCGCCCCTGCAGGGCGACTGGTACTGCCGCCCGGGAGCGACGCAGCAGCGCGCGCCGAAACTGCCCCCGCACACCATAGTAGGCGATCTCCCAGGGGCACCAGCGGCCGATGACGGAAGCGACCAGCCGGCCATTGGGCCGAAGCAGCGCCGCGCAGGAGCGGGCGACGGACGGTAGGTCCAGCGCGCAGTTGATGGCCCCCAGGTTCGAGTAGACGCCGTCGAACGATTCCCCCGCCAGGTGATCCAGTTGGTGCATATCCAGCACCTCCGTCGGCACCGCGCCCAGCAGCCCCGCTGCTTCCGCCCTGGCCCGCGTGCGCGCAACCATGCGCGGCGACGAATCCAGCGCTACTACCTGATAGCCACGACGCGCCAGGTGAACGGCATCAAGGCCGGTCCCGCAGCCGAGATCAAGCAGGCGAGCGCCGGGTGTGAAGGTCTCCTCCACGGTGCGCCACAGTCGCTCGCGCATGCGCTGCACCAGGGCGTTGTTGCCGCTGGGGCCGTCGTAATCGCCGGCAACGCCGTCGAAAGCGCGCTGCGTGTCGAGCAAGCGGGAGGTGGAACGGGGTAGGGCCGCGACTGCGGGCCCAGAGGGCACCCTCGGCCCAAAGACAGGACTGCGGTCCTTGAATGGCTGAGTCGCGGCTTCCGTTTCCAGAGGCGCGTCGGCACCGCAGTGCTGTCCTTGGGCCGAGGGTGCCCTCTGGGCCCGCAGTCGCGGCCCGGTTTCCTCCATCAGCTCGTCCAGCTTCCGGCGCGCGCTCGGCAACAGCAGTAGGTGATGCAGCATCGCCGCTGTCCGGCGAAGATGCTGCGGGCGGAGTTGCGCCGGCTGGTGCAGTACCCGCCGCAGTTCTGTCCAGGCCCGGCGGGCGCGGAACTCGAGGTGCAGCACTGTGTGCAGTTGGCGGTAGAAGTCGCTGCCGAACGGCCCCTGATAGAGCATGGCCAGGTCGGCGGAGTCCGTCCAGTTCCGGCGGGTGCTCAGTTGCTGCTGCACCGAGTCGTGGAACCGAGTGCCGGGCAGTGGATAGGAGACCGACATGCCGATGTCGTCGGGGCGGCAATCCCGCACCATCTGGAGGGTCAGCTCAATATCGGCGCGCGTCTCGCCGGGATAGCCGAATTGCAGAAAAAAGCCGACAGCGATGCCGGCAGCCTGGAGTCGGCGGGTCGCATCGCTGATCTGCTCAACGCGTGTGCCTTTCTCCATGGCATCAAGGATTTTCTGCGACCCTGATTCGGCGCCCACCCAGACAGTCTGCGCTCCCGCCCGGCGCAGTGACTCCGCAGTGTCGCCCTTCAGCACCAGATCGACCCGCTGGAGACTCTTGAACGGAATGCGTACCTGCCGCTCTTCGATCAGGTCGGCGAAGCGGGCCAGCCAGCCAGGCTTGAGGCCCAGGATGTCGTCGGCGAACCAGATATGGTCGGGCTGATAGGTATCGCGTAACCACTGCAGCTCGGCTGCCACGTTCTCCGGACTGCGGCTGTGGTAGCGCTGGCCCCAAATCGGCTTGGCGCACCAGTTGCAATGGTAGGGGCAGCCGCGCGTCGTCACCATGTTCATGGAATAGTAGCCGTGGCGGCGTTGCCAGATTTGACGGTAATGGGCCACGTCAACCAGGTCCCAGGCGGGGAAGGGCAACGCATCCAGGTCCTTGATGTCGGGCCGGGGTGGTGTACGGACAAGGTCGCCCGATACCGGATCTGTGAACTCCAGCCCCGCGATCGTGGTCGGTGAGGCAGCGCTCCTGCCGGTCAGACCGTCCAGCAGTTCAGCCAGGGTATATTCCCCTTCGCCGACGATCACGAACTGCGCGCCGGCCGCCAGGTAGAGATCGGCGTGGTCACTGGCGTCGGACCCGGCGACGATGACCGTGCATTCCCGCGCCCGCGCCATCCCGATCATCTGAAACGCCGCCTCGCGCATGCGCAGCAGGCACATCTTGGAGAGGTAGTTGAAGTTGTCTTCGTACAGCACGGCAAACTGCGGTTGCTCGCGTGCCAGGGCCTGCTCCCATGCCGCTTCGGAGGTGTCCAGCATGGCGTCGAAGAGCGCCACGGCATAGCCCCGGCTGCGCACGTAGGCAGCAGCATACAGCGTGCCCAGCGGCGGATAGGGCTGCATGGCCGCCCAGAGCTTGGGATCAAAGCGCAGGTAATAGGACTGGCCGAAGAGCACCTGGCTCACGTTGCCCCCTGTCAAAATCATACACACCGGGTGGGACGATCCCCAGTTGCCGGCAGCGTTGCTCGAATTCAATGAGCTTCCGTTGACGGCGCTGCCCGAGATACCCCTCGCAGATGTCCTCGCTGAAATTTCCATCGCTACTCCGCAGCATCAGCCGCTGCTTGCGTTGCGCCTCCCACTGTTCGAATCGCCCGCTGAGCCGGCCCGCCAGCAGGCGCTCGCTCCACGGCTGTAACACGCCGCCGGTTGGCAGTTTCAGCGCCAAGTGCCGGCGCTGCTCATAGTGATTCGGCAGCCAGCGCGCCGCCCAGTTGTTATAGCCGAGGAACTGCCGATAGGTCGGAGCACCCGCCAGCGGCGTTGCCAGCAACAACTCGTGCGCGGTAAACAGGTCCTTGTGCTCGAGAGCGAGGGCGCGCGTGGTCAGGAGATAGTTCGGGCAGAGGTGTACGCCGGCCCGCCGGGCCAGCCGTACCGGCAACGCGGCCATTGCACGAACGGACCAGAGGCGGCCCGGCGCCGTGACGATCAGGTAATCAACGTCGGCCCGGTCGTCCGGGTTGCCGGCTGCCAGCGAGCCGGTCACCGCCACCAGGCGCACGAAGGGGAAGCGGGCAATGAGGCGCCCAAAGCGTTGGGCAATCGGCCACAGGCGCGCGGCCTGTGCTTCCCGGCTCTGGCGAAGCTTCGCCAGACCGCGTCGTCCCGGCAGCACCAGGTACGAGCCATCCGCCGCCAGCCGGTCACGGTCCAACAGCGTGTCTATTGCATTCGTTGTCGATGCGGCGGGCGCCGCCAGACCGATCAAGTCACGCTGAATCTCCTGCCGCCGGAGCGGGAAATCGAACATGTCCGCGTAGGCGACAGTTGCCAGGACCGCATCGAGTAAGCATTGATCCGGCATCAGCACGGCCACCAGCGATACCTCGGTTCATCTATCTGCTGTATCCACTGCCAGGGAATACGCGGTGGGTTACAGGAAACCGCTTCTCCCACCGACGGAAACCGCATCGAATGCCGACAAACTACACCGAGGGCTATCGATGATCAGGACACGACAGCGCGCCGAGCGCGTGCTGTCGCTGATGCTGGCCATTTGGGGTCCGCGCCGGCCGAGGGAAGGGTGCAATGGGAGCAAAGTACAGGCGTGGGCGATACGTCAACGAATGGTGCGTCATTCTCACGGCCACGATCGCCATCGCCCTGGTGAGCTGCGGGGGTCGCTCATCAACGGCTGTCGGCTCCGTTGCCGCCACGCCGACCGCTCCCGTGCCGGCCGTGGTCCAGGCCGCCACATATGCGATGGCCACGGTGTCGCTCCACCGGGCAACGCCGCCAGCACAGCCGGCCACTCCGACCAGGTTCCCGGCTACTGCCACCGGTTTGCCGTCCGCCACGGCAAGAGCCGTCCCAACAGCAACACCCAGCCCAACGCTCGCCCCCCCCGCAACGGCAACATCCCAGCCAAATCCGGCAACCGTAGCGCACGGCAAAGCTATCTTCACCTCAGTCGGCTGTTCGCTGTGCCACACCATTCAGGGCGTGTCCGACGGCACCCAGGGGCCCAATCTTAGCCACATCGCCTCCCAACCCTACGGCAGCTTGCCCAACGATCCGGCCTTTCTGCGCCGCTGGATTGCCAACCCGCAGGCGATTAAACCTGGCACACTGATGCCCGACCTGAATTTGAGCGAGCAGCAAGTGAATGACGTGGTTGCCTACCTCGGGACGCTGCGATGAGCGCACCGCCGGCAGCTTCCGGGACCGTTTCACTATCGGCTGATGCCGAGGAGACGTGTATCCACGACGGAAATCAGCCATGCTGACGACCAAGATTATAGAGCGCAAACGGAGGCGGGGCGGTGCAGCGAACGAGCGGTGACGAAGGGGAATTGGTGCGAGCACTGCGCCGTGGCGACAAGGCGGCGCTGGCTGCCTTCTGCGCCATATATCTCGATCCGGTATACGGCTTCATCTACTATCGCGTGGCCAGCGACCGCCAGTCGGCGGAGGATATCGCGCAGGAGACCTTTCTTGCCGCGTTTGAGGCGCTGGAGCGCTATGACGGGCGGGCGACGCTGACGACCTGGCTCTGCGGCATTGCCCGCCACAAGGTGGGCGACCATTACCGGCGCCGTCAACGCCTGGAGCAGGCCCGACTGGCGCTCGAACGCTTGCCGGATCTGGCCGCGGAGCCGACCGAGCGGCTGGAACGGGAAGAGCTGCGCGAGCGCGTCCTGGCGACGTTGCACAACCTGCCGCCGCATTACCAGCAGGTGCTCACCCTAAAGTACCTCGATCGACTCAGCGGTCGCCAACTCGCCGATCACCTCGGCTTGTCGGAAGATGCTGCCGAATCGCTGCTCGCGCGTGCCCGCGGCGCCTTCCGGCGCGCATTTAGGCAACAGGACAGTGACGTGAGGAAGGAGCAGCACTATGGACCGGCCTGATCTGGACGACCGCGACGTGGCCCGCCTGCTGGGCGCACTGCAAGAAGCGCCGGTGCTGCCGCAAGGCGCGTTTCGCCAAGGGTTAGTGGAACAACTCGGGCGGCGGCTAGCGCTTCGGCGCGGCGACGGGGACCTGCCCGCAGATTGGTCCCTTTGTCCCTTTGATCGGTTCTGCGTGGCGGAACAACCGATCCCGCACCTGCTCGCTGCGAACTGCCCATGCCTGCGGGGAGCCCCCATTTTGCGCCTGCTCAAGTCGAAAGGACTCCCGATCCATGCCCGTCCCTGCGCTGGGCAGCGGTTACGGCAGGCGGCGGCCGTGCCCCAGACGGGCGGCGGCTACGGCGCCACACATCAGCAGACGCCGTGGGGCGGCGTCGCCGCCTTCGTTGCCGGCGTGACAGCACTTGGCTTGGCCCTCCGACGTCGCCTGGCGCGGTAGGATTATCCCAATGGCCGGGAGCCGGGATGTCGCCGCTCCTGGCCATCTGCCATGGCACCGGAGTTGCCACGGCGGGCGGGTAAGTAGATAAGTGGGTAGGAGGAAGCCGATGACGGCGCAGCGCAGTCAGAACATTCCCTTTCTGATCATTGGTGGCGGCCTCGCCGGCGCCAAGGCGGCGGAGGCTATCCGCCAGGAGGGTGCGAAGGGCCGGATCATCCTTCTCTCCCGCGAGCAGGAACGGCCCTACCATCGCCCGCCGCTCTCCAAGGACTTCCTGCGCGCCGAGACCAAGCGGGACGACGTCTTCGTCCACCCGGCCGATTGGGCGCAGCAGCACGACGTGGAGTTGCGGTTGGGCGTGGGTGTGCAACAGCTCGACGTTGCCGGGCGGAACGTCCGGCTCAGCGACGGGACGGCGCTCGGCTTCGACCGGTTGCTGCTGGCGACCGGCGCCTCGCCGCGTCCGTTGCCGGTTCCCGGCGCAGACCTGGAGGGCGTCCTGCTGCTGCGAACGCTGCAAGACTCCGAGCGGATCAGACAGGCTGCCACCGGGAAACGGCGTGCCGTCATCATCGGCGGCGGCTTCATCGGCGCGGAGGTGGCCGCCTCGTTGCGCCAGATGGGACTGGAGACGGCCCTGGTCGGTCGGGAGTCGGTGCTCTGGGAGCACCTCTTCGGGAGCCGACTGGCACCCGTCTTCCAGCGCACCTTGACCGCACACGGCGTGGAGATCATCAACGCCGATCAGGCGACCCACCTGGAGGGACAAGGGCGCGTCGAGCGGGTGCTGACCAAGGGCGGCCGCACACTGGAGTGCGAACTGGTGGTGGCGGGTGTTGGTGTCACTCCCGAGACGGGGCTGGCGGAGGGCACGCCGCTCCTGGTGGACAACGGCATCGTCACCGACGAGTTCCTGCAGACCAACCAGCCGGGCATCTACGCCGCCGGTGACGTGGCTCGCTTCTACAGCCCGCTCTATGCCAGGCGCTTGCGCGTCGAACACTGGGACGTGGCGCAGCAGCACGGCGAAATCGCCGGTAAGAACATGGCCCGCGAGGCAGCCGGCAAAGGCGGCCAGCGCCTCGCTTTCGATCAGCCACCCTACTTCTTCTCCGACCTCTTCGACCTCTCCATGGAGTATCTGGGCAACAACGAGGGATCGGATGATATCGTCACGCGCGGGGACCCGACCGGGCGCGACTTCAGCGGGTTCTACCTCAAGGAGGGCCGCCTGATCGCCGCCCTCTTCGTGAACCGCAACCCCGATGTCGAACCTACCCGCACGCTCATCCAGCGCCGGTTGACGGTGGACGGGCGCGTGCGGCGCCAACTGGCTGATCCCGCCGTGGAGCTGCAGTCGTTGGCAGGGTAGCGTACGGCCAAAGGGTCCGGCGCTCGCCGCCCAGGGTAGCTGCCCAGGCGCCGGCTAACACCGCCAGGGTCGTGCCTGCTACGGGGAACGTCCATAGGTAGTGGTCGAAAAGCCCGGCGATGCCGACTGCCACGAGCGCGGCGGCAAAGGTCACCGTCCACCTACCGGGATGACGCCAGGTGTGTCCCACGATACAGCCGGCGGCAATTATCCAGGCCAGGGTGCCCAGGGGGCCGAGTTCTACTGCCATGAGGAGGGGTACGTTGTGTACCGGAGCGGGGCCGAGGGTCTGATGAAAGAAGATCGACTCCGCCAGGTCAACGTTGCCGGCGCCAACGCCGAGGAACGGATGCGCCGCCAGCAACTGGAGGCCGACCTGGTAGAAGAACAGCCGCTCCTTGACTGATTGCTGCTCCAACCTGTTGCTGCCGGGATCAAAGCGATCCAGCAACGGCGGACGCAGCAGAGCCAGCACAACCGCCAACACCAGACATGCCAGGACGATGGCGCCTGCCGCGCTGTCACAATCAGCTAGCCAGGGAGCGCGCTGGTCGACGGCGCGGCGCCAGGAATAGGCGGCGAAGGCAACCAGGCCGGCGATGGCGCCCACCCACGCGCTCCGAGACGCCGATAGGGCGAGACCAGTCAGCACCAGCCCAACTGGCAGGCCAAGGAGCGCCCGAGGGAGTCTGGATGCACGGCGCGGCCAGACGGCGATGCTGAGACCGATCAGCAATGGCAGTTCCAACGCGAGATAACCGCCCAAAATGTTGGGATGATAGAAGGGGCCATACGCCCGCAGCCAGGGGCTGCCGTCGGCGCGGAGCAAGATGCTGGCGTCCGACACGTTGGGCTGGAAGTCGCCCGGCCAGGCCAGCAGGAAACCAAGCGGGCTCGTCGTTTGCCGCACCACCTGTTCAATCGCCAGCGGCGCCTGTACGGCGAGGCCAACGACAAGAGCCGCTGCCACCCAGGACGGTGCGACGGCGCCGGACGCCAGGGTGAGGAAGAGCAGCGCGAGCAGTACCAGGTGGACCGTGACGACAACGGCCAGACGTGGGTCCGGGGCATGGGGAGCGCCGACGGCCGCCAGCACGACGACCATAAACATGGGTATGGTGAGTCCGAGTGGACGCAGCGACGGGCGTTGACGCCGCCAGCACCAGGTGAACACACTCGCCGCCGCCACAACCACCAGGAGGAGGTCGGCCACTGCCACCGGCACGCGGCCTGATCCCTGGTCGACGAACTGACCAGGCAGCCACGGCAACTGCCACCAGACCGTCGAGGCCGTGGCAGTTGCCAGCAGCAACAGCGGCATCATAGGCGTGGCACGCCACCAGGCGAGTTGTCGACGCTGGGGAGGGACGAGGGAGGGAGCGCAACCCTCTACCTGTTCGATCACCTCGCTCACCGCAGTCAGATCACACTGTCTTTACGTAGACTATGTCGCCCTCCAGCCGGACGGCCAGTCTTGTCAACGGCTTCAGATCGACGGGAGGATACGCGGTATAGCCGTCTTGCAGGTACATACCGGCTCGGTCGAACTCGGCATTATCGCAGGGGCAGATGAACTGCTCGCTGGCCGGCTGCCACTGCACGTGGCAACCCAGATGGTTGCAGATTGCCGACAGCGCCGAGAGTTGATCGCCGTTGCGCATGACGTAGCCACTGAATCCTGTGACTGTGAAGGCCAGGGCGCCGCCTTGCGGCACATCCTGGAGGCGCCCCACCTGTGCCCACCCGCTGACGGCTGCGGCGGCAAGCCCAGAGGCCGCTGGTATCGCCCCGCTGCCCGCCCGGCGCAGGCCGAGGGCGACCCCAATCCCGGCGACGAGACCGCCGGCGAGGGCGCCCGCGCCGCCAACGAGCAGCCGTCGACGCGGCAGGCCGGGGTGCGGGTTGATGCTCTGCGCCAGCAACCGGCGCATGCGGGCAGCGAATCGTGGGCGGGGCGCCGCGGCGCCAGGCCGTAGCAGCCGCAACTGGGCCGCCATCTGCAGGACTTCCCGCTCCTCTTCATCCTCCGCAAGAAATGGCGTCGGCGCGTGATCCTGCAAGAGGGCGTCAATCTGCCGGTTGAGGCGGTCGTAGCGATCAGTCATTCTGCCGCCCTCGTTTCGCGGGCATGGGCGGCGGCCCGCTGCACTGCCCGATACTGGAGTACTTTGGCGTTGGCTTCCGAGACGTTCATGGCCCGCGCGGTCTCCTTGACGCTGCAGCCCTCGTAGAAGCGCAGTTCCAGCACGCGCCGGTAGTTCGGCGGCAAGAGGGCCAGGATACGTTCCAGCTCGCCCACCAGGGTCGGGAGCGACGGCAACGTAGCATTGCCGGCCTCCTGCTCCACGTCGAGCGCCCCCGGCTCCTCGTCGAACGACACGACGCGCAAGGCGGCATAGCGCCGCCAGTGATCAGCAATCTCGGTGCGGGCGATGCGATACAAGTACGCCTCGATCTCCTGCGGTACGGCGCCGGGGTCCAGGTATTGCATGCTCTTCATGAAGACGTGGGCGGTGAGGTCCTCGGCGTCCTGGCGATTACCCAGCCGCGCATAAATGAAGCCATAGATCGGACTGAAGAAGGCGGAGTAGATGCGTTCGAGCTGGGCCGCCGTCATGACCGGGTGCTGCGCGCGGAGCCGCCGCTGCTTCCCGGCGGCTTTGCCCGGAGGAAACGGCAAAGGCACGCTCGTCTCCCCCATGCTCTCCTCCATTGTCTTCTGTCAATGTATAGTACGCCGCTGGTTACAGGTCGGTGTCTCCGGTCTCTGCGCTGATCGGCATACGCCGGTGTGCGTGTAGCGTTGATTCGCTACAAGCCACCAACCGAGACGGACCCTTGTATACTAGCAAGAACAGCAACGCTTGCAGCGCTCCCGTGGCGGAGGACCTGACGCTGCACCCGTGCGGTAGCAGTAAGGAGACGCGGTGGACCTACCGATGAACATGCCGCCCGCTGGCGCGGCGCTCAATCAGGATCGCCCGCCACTGGCGCGCCTCATCGCCCTGGCCGTGGCCGGCGTGGTGGCCGTTGGCGCCCTTGCCTACGTCAAGTGGTGGCCGCTCTGGCACAAGGCGACGGCTGCCCTGGCGACGCACCGCTACCAGGCCCCTTCCATCTTGACCGGCGGGGCCAGGGTAGCGCCGGCTCCCTCCTGGCACGCCGCCTGGTCCTACGCTCAGGCCTATTACGGCGCTGTCTGGATGGCCGTGATCGCCGGTATCGTGATCGGCGGCGCGGTGCAGGCGCTCGTACCGCAGCGCTTCTTCCAACGTTTCCTGGCCGATTCCAACCTCAAAGCCACGCTGCTGGCAGCCGCCGGCGCCTTGCCTGCCTTCTTTTGAAGCTGCTGTGCTACCCCACTGGCAGTGGGGCTGCGCGAGCGCCGGGCAGCAATTGCCCCGGCCCTCGCTTTTGGCATGGGCGCCCCTTCGCTGAATGTGGCGACGATTGTCTTTATCGGTGTCGCGCTGGGCTGGCGGCTCGCCGCGCTGCGCGTGGTGCTGGCCCTGGTTGGCGTCGTTGGCGTCAGTTTGCTGGCGGCCCGGGTCGCCGGGAGCAAAGCTGGCGAGGTCCCCGTTCAGATGCATAGCGAACCGGAGGCAGCGGTCGCCCAACGCACCGGCGTGGTAGGCTGGCTCCGGCGCTGGGTTGCTGCATGCTTTCGGCTGGCGATCGTCCTGGCGCCGATCTATGTCGTCGTTGTCCTGTTGCTCGGCGTCGCCCGGGCCTGGCTCTTCCCGCTCATCGGCATCTCCGGCTGGGGCAACGGCCTGATTCCGCTGGCACTGCTGGCACTGGCCGGCACGCTCTTTGTGATCCCGACAGCCGGCGAGGTACCCATCGTCCAGGCGCTGCTGGCGGCTGGCCTGGCGATCGGCCCGGCAGCAGCACTCCTGATCACACTGCCAATTGTCAGCCTGCCTTCTCTGGCCATGCTGCGCACCGCCATGCCCACGCGTGTACTCGTCACCGTCTTTGGCAGCATCTGGCTGCTGGGCATCGTTGGCGGTCTGTTTGCGGCGGGCTTCCTATAACCGGCCCATCGGCCTAATCGGTGGTCTTCTTCCCAACCTCGACCCCCAGCAGATGCCAGGCCGTGCGGTAGAGGATGTTCTGCCGGTCCGCTGCTGTCAACTCCGGCGCGTCGTGTACGATGGCGGTTGGGTCCTGCGGTCCGATGTCGAACGGGTAGTCGCTGCCCACGGCGATGTGGTCGCTGCCCAACTGGCCGGCGAGCCAGGTCAGCGCCCAGTGCCTCCCCAGGACCGCAGTCCTGTCTTTGGGTCGAGAGTGCCTACCTGGTCCAGCAGTTACGACACCGCTCCCTCTCCCTCCCATCACTCGTTCCCCCACGGCAATGACGCGATGCGCAGCGCCGGGTCAATCTCGGCCGGCGTCACCCGTCGCCCGCCTTCGCGGCTGGATTGGTGGACGGCGAAGGTCAGTTCCGTGGCACGGCGGGCGCAGGCGAGGTCGCAGCGCGTCGGCCGTTGCTGCTCGATGGCGTCGACCTGATCCCGGACGACCAGGGGCCAGGGGGGCGTGTTCCCCACTGCTGGTATCTCCCATTCTACCGGCGTGCGGCCATCTTCGGCGACGCTCCAGTTTCCGGTGACGGCTCTGCCGCAGCTTAGGACTTTGGCGTGGGTTGCGCCAATGTTGATGCAGCATACTGCGCGTACGTTGAAGTCGTTGCCTTGCTGCTGCCGGTTCTGCGGCGGCTGGGGCTTCGGGGGCCACCCACCGCGGCCTCAGCAGAGGACGGTGGGGTAGGCCCCTATGTGCGGCGGGCAGCAGTGGTGCTGACTTGCAGCCGCTCCTAGTCGGCCCGCACCTCCTCATTGCACTAACGGTGTTGCATCCATGCCGGGGCACCCTTTGTGTCCTGTTTCATCGGCGTCGCCCTCCCGGTGTTAGCCCTCCTCAAAATGCTCGCGCACCGCGCTGGCTTCGCCGCCACCCGTCAGACCTTGCTTGCCAAGGTCGCCTGTCTGCCAGGACTGACTATCGTCCCTCCGCACCGCTCCGTAATCCACCGACTCGCCAGCATTGCCTTACCGCCGCAATACTGCCCTTGCTGTTCTTCCCACTTGCCGACCACTTTGAATTCCGAAAGGGCAGATCATCGTTCGAAAACGGGACGTAGATAAAAGTGATTGGTATCGCGATGTTCGAATGAGAGCTTCGGCGGATGACCCTTCGGCCAAGGCAGAAGCCCTTGGTGATGAAGCCAGCTTTCAAATTCTTTCGAGAAGACCTCGGGACAATGTCGCCAAAATGAGGGCTTAGCCAAATTAACCAGAATTGCATTACTATTGCCCTGTGCCCAGATCACCAATTCTGTCCACTCTGGCAGTAAATGCGAGTCACGATCAGCGTTGCTGAACCGCAAACCATACGTCCGATTATGCTTACAAGGTGTAACCTTCACTTTTACCACCTCAATTGAATCGTTCAATGTGGAGCCTCACCGTCGAGATCGGACACCTGCACGTCCTCATCTATCCCCCAAGGCCTCGCCTTCTGCTCTATTGTCGCCCAGGCTCGTTGCCCCCTCCCGACAGCATTTCCGTTAGCATCATTGGGCGGCTTCAAGGCCCATTCGACGGTGCATACTCCGATGAGTCGTCAATCTGAACGAGCACATCCCCCGGCGTGACGCCGAGCGCCCGGCATACTTTGTCCAGCGTCTTTAGATGCACCCGATCAGGTTGGCGCAGCAACGTGTAGAGTTGAGTCGTGTGGACTCCGGCGCGTTGGGCAAGCGCTACAATCCCGACGCCGCGCTCGCGCATCAGGATCTGCAATCGGACCTCGATCATGCGTCCACCTCCGACTTACCAGTATTTACTAGTATAGGTTATTCCGCGCATCCCAGGATACGCCTTTGCGTTTATACGGTGAATAACGTAGAATACGGAATGTCCTCGGCCCACCATCGGGGCAGACGGCGAGGCTTCGGACCCTTGGCGGTCAGAGCGGTAAGCCCAATGCGTCATGTGATTGCCATTGCGGCTGCCGCCATAGTGCTTGTCGGTTGCAGCGGGTCGGCCGTTGGCCCGAGCGCTAGCGCGGCGGTGGCTCAACCGGCGACCCTGGAGGTGCTGATCAGGACGGGAGGCACAGCCTATATGGCCGACCTATCTCAGTCCAACCTGACCAATAACGGCGTTACGCCCCTACCTGAGCTTTCAAGCAAGGCCACTTCGGTTGCCGCCGATTATACGACCGATCCCCAGATCTTAGACTTGAGCAACTTGCATCTGTATGACGTTCACTCCTTATCGGACGTGAAGTACACGCAGTTGAACGCCTTGGCCGACGTCTGCAATGCGTCTCTCCCCGACTGTCGTGGGGTACAACCGCCTACGGTGAATGCCAGATCCCAGCAAGATACCGTACACCTTTTCATGGGCTTGATCCCGCACATCATCCAAGTGGACGAGCACACCTTCATCTACATCGATACGGCAATCACCATGCGTGGACTATCTGGATCTGAGGTCCCGCAAACGCGGTTGGATCTGCAAGCCATGGATAACCAGGGCAACCAGCTTGGCCTGGCGACCACCATCGCCACAGCGCCGCCGCAAGGAGAGGTGTGGCTGGTAGGAGCCTTCCCGGTGAGTCAGCAGCCCTACCGTTTCGCGGTCGCCTATCAACTCTCCACACAAGATGGGTCACCCAAGACGTCCATCGTGGAGTACGACCGAAGCCTCCAGGTGGTCCGCACGGCGACTGTTCCGAGCGTCAACACTCTGGACGAGGCAAACGGAATGCTCTACGGCGTGGACCTAAACGGGGATACTTTCGAGGGCTGGGAATTCAGCTTGCAGAATTGGACTCGGCGACAACTCTTCGTCGAGCACGCGAGCGCCAGCCCTACGCCAAACGAGATGGTTGATGCCGTCGCCGTTTCGCCACGTTGGATTTACTGGACCGAGGCGTTGGACCCCAAAGGCGGCGGAGCGTCGCAGGTGGTTGTCCACATTGTGGACCGGGCCAGCGGCAAACCACAGCAGACCATCCGCTTAACCGATACATCCACCTCGTCCGGCGTGCGGGCAGGCCTGCAACGCACGGTCACCGTCGTCGGCGATGACCTCTACCTCGCATTGACCGCCTCCAAGGAAGATGGCACCGAGAACAGTTGGATAGAGCACGTGCGACCCGACGGAAAGGTGAATGCCTCCGCGACGATGAACAGCCTGACGGATGGAGCGAGAACAGCGACCATCGATGCGCTTTGGGCTGTGCCCGATGCCACCTCCATTGCGGCGGTCCCAGCTCCGCCAACCACTTCACAAGTACCCGCCGGGCCAACCACCAGCTTAACGGGAGATCACTACCGCCTCAAGTACCCGACTGGCTGGACTGTACAGCCCCGCGCAGGCAGTGCCATGCTCTTCAGCTACGATCCTTCAAAAGTAGCGGGATCTGGTAATTTCCTGCCGGGGATGACAAAGATCGATCTGGGTAGTATGTCACTGCGGCAATATGAATACCAGAGTCCCGAACAGATGCTGGCGGCCTATCCGGTAGGGCTGCCGGGAGGTGGTGGCGGATGTGGCGCCGTCACCTCGTCGCGGATTGTACTGATCGCGGGCCAGCGTGCTGCGCGGGTCGACCGCGAGTACTGTCACGACGTAGCTGTTTTCAGCGTTGGGTGGGTGGTACACATCACGGGCTACGGTGATTTTGCGCCTTTCGATGCCATTGCGACGAGTATTCGCGTCGGCGCTTGACGCCGGCTCTTGAATGGCATCAAGAGGGCATTTCCTAACTCGCTGCTGATGGGGTAGGCTGCCTCCCCGCCGAGGCTGTTCCCCTCGGCGGGGAGGTTTGCCCATGGTTCCTACACCGTATATTGGCACGGCTCCGGTCCCGCCGCCAGCATACCAGCGGGCG
>DHIZ01000011.1:13047-18176 GCA_002404055.1 Chloroflexi bacterium UBA4733 | reverse complement strand
GCGGGCGGTGGCGCGCCGGGGTCCAGACTTGCATATCAGCGCGGTGGCGCTGGTCCGGGTACCCACCGAAGGTGGGTGGTTCCATCTGCTGGCGCTGTGTGAGTTCGCCGTCACCTTGGCCCAGCGGCGTTGCCCGCCCGCCTTGCCGAAGGGGCCTGGCGGAGCGCCGATTGTCGATCCAGAGGCGTCGTTGTTGCTGATTGCGCTGTTGCGCACGCTCTGGCGACTCTCCGATCAAGACATGCACGACTGGCTGGTCGCCTGGCCGGCCTTGGCGGCGGCCTGCGGCCTGCCTCGGGACGCCACGGGCCAGTTGCGCGTCCCCTGCGCCTCCCAGCAATGGAAGCGGTTGGCGCGCGCCGACGCCGAAGGCGGCCGTGGCGCCGCCCTGCGAACTGCTCTTCGTCGTTACGGTCCGGGAGGCGATCCGCCGTCGGGTCATCAGCGCTCGCGATCTGATCATCGACAGCGCGCCCATCAAGGCCTGGCGCAAGGACGATCCGGATGCGGCGGTTGGTCACGCTCCCGCGCAGCATCCCACCCGCTTCTTGCGCGGCTTCCGGGTGCATACGCTGCTCTGCCGGGGTTCCGGTCTGCCCGTCCTGTTCTTGCTCTGGCCGGCCAATGCCCACGACGCCCCCTTCGCCCAACGCTTGCTGACGCTGGCCGTCCAGCTCTCTGCCCTGCGACCCCGCGTGGTGCGCCTTGACGCCGCGCCGACGCGGAGCGGCCGTGGGGCCTCGCCCTCATCCGCTGGATCCACACGGTCTTAGGCGCTCGCGCACGGCCGCTTCGCGTCGGCGCCCCTGGAACCCCAAACGCACCAAGAACCGCTCCTGCCTGCCACCCACCTGGACGCTCCACGAACTCGGCAAACGCTCCAGTATTGAACGCTTCTTCGGCCACGTCTTTCTGTTCTTCCATCTCCAGCGCCCACCCCTCACCGGCTGGTCCGCCATCGCCGCCCGCGTCGCCCTCACCTACGCCGGGGTCGTCATCGTCGCCCTCGCCGCTCCCGACGCTGGCCGCCCGGACCTCATCCGCTCCCCCAAACGCGTCCTTGCCCATTCCTGGGAGGGCCTCGCATGAGTTAGGAAATGCCCTCGATACTGTTTGAGGCGCACTTCCATGCGTGCTTCCATGAAGAGGGCGTCGTCGATGAGGGACTCGAGCACCTGGGGCTGAGCGACGCTGCTCTCTGGTTCTTGGTGCAAAAGACGCTTGAGCTCGTCGATCGTCCCGCAGACATCGCTGAAGCGGGTTCGTCGCGCCGGCGCTTCCGCCTGCTCGGTGTTCATGGCGCCACGCCTCTCTTCCCGACCTCAACACCCAGCAGGCGCCACGCCGTGCGATAAAGGATGTTCTCCCGGTCCGCATCTGTCAACTCCGGTGCTTCGCGCACGATGGCGGTGGGGTCCTGCGGTCCGATGTCAAAGGGGTAGTCGCTGCCCACGGCGATGTGGTCGCTGCCCAACTGGCCGGCCAGCCAGGTCAACGCCGAGGGGATGTAGACCATATTGTCGACAAAGATGCGGTCGAGGTAGTCGCTGGGCGAGCGCGTGATCTTGAAGGTGGGGGTGATCAGGTGATGGAAGCCGTATTCGGCGCGGCCGCGTAGCCAGGGGAAGCTGCCGCCGCCGTGGGCGAAATAGGTCTTGAGGCGTGGCAGCCGCTCGTAGACGCCGCCGAAGATGAGCGACTCAATGGCCACGCACGTTTCCGTCACCATGCCGATCAGGTTCCACATATAGTAGTCCTGCATGCGCTCGCTGCCCAGCACCTCGTAAGGATGGACGAAGACGCAGGCATCGAGCGCCTGGCAGGCTTCCAGGAACGGGAAGAGATCAGGGTGGTCCAGGTTCTTCGGTCCGACGTGGGAGGCGATCATGACGCCGCGCAACTCGGGCTGCTTCATGGCGCGTTCCAGTTCCCGGATGGCGCGCGGCACGTCCTGAAGCGGCACGGTAGCGAGGCCGACGAAGCGATCCGGCTGGGCCCGCACGACCTCGGCGATGCTGTCGTTGTTGGCGGCGGAGATGTCGGCGGCCAGGCCGGCATCGGCCCAGTAGGAGAGCGTGGGCGGCGCCACCGAGAGCGCAGCGCCGGTGAGGTGACGGCGGCCCAGCGCTTCCACCAGCGCCGGCACCGACCAGAGATCGTCGGTGAGCGGGTAGTTGAAATCGCCGGGGGCCTGGAGGAAGGTCCGCCCGTCGTCCCGCTGGTAAATGCGCGCGCCGATACGTTCGCCATCCGTCCGTGCCAAGCGCAGGTACTCCGGCGGGAAGATGTGGCAATGCAGGTCGATGGCCATGGTGGTTCCTTTCTGAAGAGGGGGCCGCGACTGCGGTCTGCGGCCCAAAGACGGCACTGCCGTGCGTGGCCTCCCCGAGGACCGCAGTCCTGTCTTTCAGCCGCAGACCGCAGTCGCGGCCCTATCTATTATGCCGCGGGTGGTCCGCTGGAGCGGCGTACTACCAGATGGGCAGGAAACGACTCCTGAATCGGCGCCGTCACACGCTGGCGGATCAGGTCGAGCAGGATGGAAGTCGCCCGCGCCGCCATCTCTTCGATGGGCAGATGGACGGTCGTCAAGGGCGGCTCCTGATAGCCGGCAAACTCCGCGTCGTCGCAACCAACGACGGCAATCTGCTCAGGGATGCGTAAGCCCCAGTCACGGATCGCCCGCATCGCCCCGATGGCCAGCAGATCGTTCGTGGCGAACAGCGCCGTCGGTCGCGCGCCAGTGGAGGGGCTGAGCAACTGTTGCGCGGCGTTGTATGCTCCGGCAGCCCAGTCACCGCCGTGCGTCACCGCCTCCGCCCCCGCCGGCAGTCCGGCGCGCTGCATTGTTTCCTGGAAGCCGCGAATGCGCAACGCCTGCGCCTGGGAGCCGGCATCCGGGTAGATCAGGGCGATCCGGCGGTGTCCGAGATCGATCAGATGCTGGGTCGCCATGCGGCCCACTAGCTCGCTGTCGGTGTTGACCGAGCTGTGGCGCGTGGCGCGTTGGAAGAGCACGATAGGCACGCTGGGCGTGAGCGCCTCCAGATAGGCGTCGTCCTCCGGCGCCGTGTTGGTCACGAGCAGACCATTAAACCAGAAAGGATCGCTCAGCCCGCGCAACTGGCGCAGCGCTCCCAACTCGTAGGTTTCCACGATCAGTTGCACCACGCCGGTTCCGGCCAGGTCGTCGCGCAGGACGTGCAACTGCCGCTGCACACTGGCCACGATGCGACTGATCAGCGACAGCCGGCCATCGACGGGATGAGCAATCGCCAGCACGATCGTCCGCTCACCACCGCCGTTGCGGCGCAGACGCCGGGCAGCCATATCCGGTGCGTAGCCCAGCTCCCGCGCCGCCGCCACCACCGCCTGGCGCGTGCCACCGGAGATCGCCACAGTATTTGGGCGATTACCCAGCACAATGGAGACGGTCGTTACCGAGGTATTCGCATGCTTCGCGATGTCGATGAGCCGGACCACGTTCTGCTCAAACCTTTTAGTTGCTGCAAACTGTTAGAGAGGATACCAGAGGGAAGGACGGGAGACCTCACTCGTTCCCCCACGCCAATGATGTGATGCGCAGTTCCGGGTCAATCTCTGCCGGCGTCACCCGTCGCCCGCCTTCGCGGCTGGATTGATGGACAGCGAAGGTCAGTTCCATGGCGCGGCGGGCGCAGGCGAGGTCGCAGTGCGTCGGCCGTTGCTGCTTGATGGCTTTGATAAGATCCTGGACGACCAGGGGCCAGGGGGGCGTGTTCTCCACTGCTGGTATCTGCTGTAGTACCGGCGTGCGACCGTCGTCGGCGACGCTCCAGAGGCGGGTGTCGGCTCCTTCGCCGAGGACTACCAGGCGGCCGCGGCTGCCGACGATGTCGAAACCCATGTCGAAGCCGCGGCTATAGCCGGCAGAGGAGATGAACGCTTCCACACCGTTGGCAAATTGCACATGGCAGCTGCCGGGTGGGTCCAGCCGCCGGGTCGATGTAGGCGGTTCAGTGTCCATCGGCTCGACTTTGCCCGTTACCCAGGCGATCTCCGGGTCGCCGGCGATCTCCAGTACCCGGTCAAACCAGTGGCAACCCTGGAAGAGGAGGCTGCTCTGACCGAAGGCGACGACAGCGCGGACCTCGCCGATGGCGCCGCCGCGAAGGAGGTCGATGAGCATGCGGTGATAGGGGAACCAGCGGCGGTCCAGCCCGTAGGTGAACGTCACGCCGTGGCGCTTGCAGGCAGCGATGATGCGCTGGGTCTCCTGCATGGAGGTGGCCAGCGGTTTCTCGCAGAGGATGCCCTGGACGCCGACAGCAGCGGCGGCTTCGACCTGGTCGGCATGCATCGTCTGCCGGGTGGCGATGCAGACAATGTCGGGCCGGATGTCGTCCACCATCTGCTGGAAGTCGCTGTAGTCCGGCATTCCGCCCCAGCAGTCGACAAAGGCACGGCGCGTGGCGGCGTCGCGGTCGAATACGGCGACCACCTGGCTGGTCGGCACTGCTGCGAAGGCGGCTGCCCAGTTGTGGTTGGCAACACGCCGTTCCAGCATGCGGTGGCAGCCGGCGACGGCCACTCGGTAGGGCCGGGTCATGACAGCTCCTTGATCTCTGCGGTGTATCGCCCGATCACGGACGCCATTTGACAACCGTGCTGGTGAGGTATAGCATACGTACAACGTTTTAGTAGGCGCACCGTGGCGCTCTGTGGTCCGAGAGTTGGGAGGACACAATGGCCAGGTTTACCCGGCGTACCTGTCTGCGAGCGATGGCGGGCACAAGCATGGCGGTCGGCTCCACGCTGGTGCTGGCTGGCTGCGGCGCATCGGGAGCGGTGACGTCGTCGCTCACGACAGCAGCGGCAAGCGTGACGACTGCGGCGGCGGCGGTCACGGCCGCCACCACGCAGGCGCCCGCCACCTCTATCTCCAGCGCCACAACGGCGGCGGCGAGCCCGACGGTGGCTGCGGTTGCCAAGGCCACCAGGGCCAACCTGCTGTTGCAGGTCTGGCAGAACTGGGGAACGGAGCAGGCGGACCCGCGCACCGCCTTCACCGTGAAAACGCTGATTCCGCGCTTCGCCGCCGAAAATCCGGGATTGAGTTTCACCTTAACCTTTGCCGGCAACGGCAACGC
>DHIZ01000011.1:0-12824 GCA_002404055.1 Chloroflexi bacterium UBA4733 | reverse complement strand
GACTTTTACGACGACATCTGGCAGGCGCTGAGCTACCAGAACAGGATCTGGGCCTTTCCGCAGAACCGCCACCCCATGGCGGTGTTCTACCGCACCGACCTCTTCAATCGCTACAGCGCCACGGCTCCCCAGACCTGGAACGACTACACCCAACTGATCCAGAAGATGACGCACGCTGCCCAGGGCCAGTACGCCACCGACGAAGGGACGGGCGACAGCAACTTCTGGGACGTCGTGCAGCGTTCCAATGGCGGCACGTACCTTTCGGCGGACGGCACGCAGGTTACCTGGGACAACGCTGCCGGTCTCGCATCGTTGCAATACTATGCCGATCTCTATCAGAAGTACACCATGGCGCCGCCCAAGGCGATCACCAAAGGGTTTGAAGGCGGCCAGATTGCCATGACGATTTCCGGCCCCTACCGCGTGACCGGCTATCTGACCCAGAAGCTGCCGGTGCTGACCTTCCCCTTCCCCAGGGGCAGCAAAGAGGCCGCCACGCACGTCAACATCGACACCTGGGGCGTCTTGAAGACCACGACGGAGCGACAGCAGGCCGGCTTCACGTTCGTCTCCTGGTACGCCAGCAAGCCGATCTACGGTGACTGGGCCATGCGCTTCCAGCATGCGCCGCTCACCAAGTCGATAGCGGCTGACCCGGCCTATCAGAAGTTCGTCGCGGCGACGCCGATCATGGCCGCCTTCTTGAACACCGACATCACCGGCACGATCACGCCGCTGACGCCGGTGACTGCCGACCTGACGAACATCCTCAACCAGCAGGTGGCGACCGCCGTCTCCGGCAAGACCGACCCGCTGACGGCGCTGAAGCAGGCGGTAACTACTGCCAATGCGACGATTGCCCAGGCGCTGAAGGCGTGAGCGGCGCTCCATCCCGCCAGGTTCGAGCCTTCGGCGTCGTGCTCATGCTCTGGGGCGACAACGTCGTGGCAGCGACGGAGCCGCTGCTGAGCGCTGTGGCCGGTCTGGGTTATGGGCTGATCGAGTTGCCGCTGTTCGACAGCGCGGTACTCGGTCTAGCCGAGGCGCGGCGCCGGGTGATCGGCGCCGGGCTACGTTGCACGGTCAACACCGCGCTGCCACCGGGACTTTCGCTGCTTGACCCGGAAAGGCGCGCGTCGGCTGTGGACTTCCTCGGCAGCATTGCCGCCCAGGCGCGCGAACTGGGTGCCGACCTGGTCTGCGGGCCCTTGCTGGCGCCCGTCGGCGATCTGCCGGAGGCGGCGCCCGGACCCCGAGAGCAGGAGTCTGCCGTGGCCGGCCTCCAGGCGGCCGCCCGCCGCGCCGCCGACGTTGGCGTGACGTTGGCCCTGGAGCCGCTCAACCGCTTCGAGTCGGCCTACCCGACCACGGTGGCGGAAGCCGGCGCGCTGGTTGATGCGGTCGACGCGGCCAACCTGGGTCTGCTGCTCGATACCTTCCACATGAACATCGAAGAGCGCGATCCGGCAGCCGCGATCCGGCAGGCGGGCGCGCGGCTGCGCCACTTTCATTGCAGCGAGAACGACCGGGGTCCGATCGGTAGCGGCCACATCGCCTGGCCGGCGGTGCGGGAGGCCCTGCGGGATGCTGGCTACCAGGGTGACCTGGTGGTGGAGTCCTTCGGCAGCACCGTGCCGGCCATCAGCCGCGCTTGCTGCATCTGGCGGCCGCTCGCCGCCGATGGGATGGCGCTGGCGCAGGAGAGCGTGTACTTCATGCGGGAGATATGGCACGAGATGTCACCGTTGCCGGGATTAGATCAGGCAAGGGAGCTATGACTGGAAGGCTAACAGGGCCGCGACTGCGGGCCTGTTCATTCGTTGATCGAGAGTACTTGAGGGAGAACAGCACGTGACGGTTCGCATTGGGTTCGTCGGCGCCGGCAGTCGGTCGGTGTACGAGATGATACAGCTCCTGCAGTTGCCGGATGTCGCCATCACCGGGGTCTGTGACCTGGTACCGGAGGCCATCGAGAAGGCGCGTGCGGCCGTGAAGCAACGGGGACCGGCCGACTTGCCGCCGCTTGACGCGCCGGGTTTTTCTGATGTGCAGGCGATGCTGGAGCAGGCGCCGCTGGACGCCGTGTACGTGTCTTTGCCGCCCTTCGCCCACGGCCCGGCAGAGCATGCAGTGATCGACGCCGGCAAAGCGCTGATGGTCGAGAAGCCTGTCGCACTGTCAATGGGCGTAGCCCGCGAGATTGCCCAGCATGCCCGTGAGCGCAACGTGCTGACCGCCGTGGCCTACCAGTGGCGCTATAGCACGGCCGTTCGGCAAGTGCGGGAGTTGCTGGCCGGCGTGCCCATCGGTATGGTGACCGCCGTCCGCTGGAGCAGCCTGCCGGGATCACCCTGGTGGCGCGTGCAGAGCAAGAGTGGCGGCATGCTGATCGAGCAGCACACACACTGCACTGACTTGCTGCGTTACATCTGCGGCGAGGTGAGCGAGGTCTACGCGATGGCGGCCACCGCCCTGCTCCAGGACGTTCCCAACATGGACGTTGCCGATGTCAATGTCGTGAACCTGCGCCTGGCGAGCGGCGCGGTCGGCACGATCTCCAACAGTTGCGCCGCTGTCGGGGCCTTGCCGGGCTTTCACAGCTACGTCCACATCCTCGCCCAGGGGATGACCGTCGCCGTCGGCCTGGGGCCGGGCGCGACCATCCTTCGGGGTCGGGGTGAGCGCGAAGATATCCCGGAGGAAGGGAACCCGAACATGGCCATGAATCGCGCCTTCGTGCGGGCCGTCGCCAGCGGCGACCGCTCCGGCATCCTCTGTCCCTACGAAGAAGGCATGCGCACCTTCGAGTTGACCTACGCCGCGCACATCTCCGCCACCGAGCACCGGCTCGTGCGGATCGGCGAGGATTTGCCGTAGGTCTTCCACCAATCAGAAAGGACTATCAGTGTTTACTCTCAGCGTACTCACCGACGAGATAGATCAGGACTTCGCCCACGCGCTGGACGTGGCGGAAGAGTGGGGCCTCCACACAATCGAGCTGCACAAGCTGTGGGGCAAGAATATCTGTGACCTGGAGCCGGCAGAACTGACGCGGGCGCTGCGCATGGTGCGCGAGCGCGGGCTGCGTGTCAGCGCCATCGACTCGCTCTTTCTGCGCTGCCCGATCGCCGACACCGCCGCCTACGCGCAGCACATCGACATATTAGAACGCTCTTTCCGAGTCGCCGACCTGTTCCAGACGCGCCTCGTGCGCTGCTTCTCCTTCTGGCGGCAGGACACGCTGGCCCAGCATTGGGACCTCCTGCTGGAACGGTTGGAACTGCCGGTGCGCCTGGCTGAGCGTGCCGGTGTGCTGTTGGGTTTTGAGAATGTCAAGAGTTGCCTGGTGGGGACCGGCGCTGAGACGCGGGACCTCATGCTGGCGGTCAACTCGCCGGCGCTACGCTCGCTCTGGGATATCGGCAATGCGCTCGTCTCCGGGGAGGAGCACCCCTACCCCGACGGCTACGCCGCCGTGCGTCCCTGGATCAGCCATGTCCACGTCAAGGACGCGGTCAGGCAGGCCGACGGTTCCTCGGCCTGGCAACCCATCGGCGGCGGCCAGGTCGACTATCACGGCCAGTTGACCGCCTTGCAGCGTGACGGCTATAACGGCGTGATCGCCCTGGAGACGCACTATCAACCAGCAGGTGGTAGCAAAGAGCAGGGGAGTCGGGAGTCGTTTGCCGGCTTGCGGGGAATCCTGGAGGAACTGGACTTGCGCTGGCAATGAGCCAGTGCGCATATGGTGCAGAGGGGACCATAGTCGGGACGTAGCCCATGTCTCGTTGTACTTCTAGAATGAAACGGGAGGTATCGCATGGTCCATACGATGATTCGGCTCGCGCTTGATGGTGGCACACCCGTGCGTAGCGCGCTCATGCCGCAGGGGCGCGGCATGAGCTACCTGGGCGAAGACGAGAAACGAGCCGTGCTGGAAGTGCTCGCCGCTCGCTCGCTCTTTCGCTACTATGGCCCCGACCTGCGGCGCAAGGTCGAGCAGTTCGAGGCGAGCTTCAAAGAGCATCTCGGCGTTGGCTACGCGGTCGGCGTCAGTTCCGGCACGGCGGCGCTTCGGGTCGGCCTGGCGGCGCTCGATGTTGGACCGGGCGACGAAGTGATTGTGCCGGCCGTGACCTTCATTGCCTCGGTGAACGCGATCATCGCGCAAGGCGCTGTCCCCGTGTTCGCCGAGGTGGACGCGAGCTTCAACCTGGATCCTGCCGCGCTGGCCGAACGCATCGGTCCGCGTACCAAAGCAATCATGCCAGTGCATCTCATGGGCACGGCGTGCGAGTTGGATGAGATCGTGTCGGTGGCGCAGGCCCACAACCTGCTCGTGGTCGAAGACTGCGCGCAAGCGTGTGGAACGCGCTACCACGGCCGGCCAGTCGGCACATGGGGCGATGTCGGCGCCTTCAGCTTCCAACTCGAGAAGAACATTACGTCCGGTGAGGGTGGCTGCTTTGTCACGGAAGATTTCAGCTACTTCGACCGGGCAAATAAGTATCAAGATCAGGGTGGCCAGTTCACGCTCGGCGCGGGGGGCACGCGAGATCGCGCGGGGGAGCCGATCATCGGTGAGAATTTGCGCATGAACGAAATCGCCGGTGCGATCCTTGGCGTCCAGCTCGGCCGCATCGATGGGATGATCGCCTCCGCCCGAGCGATCCGCGATCGCGTGCTGGCGGGCATCGACCGCCTCGATACCGTCACGCGCCGTCCCGTGGCGGACCTTGCTGGAGAGTTCCCTACTGTCGTCGGCTTTTTTGTGAACGATAGCGAGCTGGCATCCCGTGTCGCCAAGGCCATGACGGCCGAAGGCGTGCCCGCCCGCAAGGTATACGGCGGCAAGCCCGTCTACGCCAATCCTGGCATCCTCCATCAGCGCACCATCTCCTCGACAGGCCGGCCGTTCACCGACCCGCTCTACCTTGCGCGCGGCCCGAAAATGGAGTACTCCATGGGTATGTGTCCGCGTAGCGAAGACCTGCTCTCTCGTTGTGTCGTCACCGGTATCTCTCCGCGCATGACGCTGCAAGACGCCGATGATGTGGTCGAAGCGATGAACAAAGTGTTTAGCGTCCTTATCCCCTAACCCTTTCTGCCAAACCGGGGATGGGAGGGGTAGGCCGGGGCCCATCCAGAAGGAGTTTCCATCATGACAACCTGGAGAGCCAGAGCGGCGGAAGTCGTCATCACACCACCAGTTGGCGGCGCGATGGAGGGCTACGGCGCGCGCAAGGGTGTGTCAACTGGTATTCACGACGACCTCCAGGCGCACGCGCTTGTGCTCGACGATGGCCGCCACGCGGCGGCCATCGTCACTTGCGACGTAATCTCGGTCGACGCTCCCATCGTCGCGTCGGTGCGCGAGGCAGCAAAGCGTCAGTGGGGGATCCCGCCTGAGCGCGTGCTCATCGCTGGCACCCATACGCACTCGGGTCCGCGTGGACTCCTGCATCTGCGCGCTGCCGGCGATGCCGAACTCATTGCCGTCACAACGCGGCACATCATTGGCGCTATCGCGGCGGCAGTCGGACAGTTGGCGCCTGCCCGGCTCATGGCGGGCGCGCGTCCGCTCGATTCGATCGGGCTGAACCGCCGTTTCCCCGACGGGCCGATTGACCCCATGTTGCGCGTTCTGCGCGTTGAAGCGGAAAACGGCGAGTTGCTGGCGGCGCTTATCAACTATGCCTGCCACCCTACCATTCTGAACCACGACAACCTGCGGCTGTCTCGAGACTGGCCGGGCTACGCCTGCCGCGCCGTCAAAGCCTTGTGGGGCGATCAGGCGGTCGTACTGTTCGCGAACGGCGCCTGCGCCGACATCAATCCTGTGAAGATCAGCGAAACATTCGCCGAAACCCGGCGCGTGGGCACGATCGTCGGGGCGGAGGCCGCACGGGTACTGGGTGAACTGGCGGCGCACGGTCGCGAACAGGTGGTCCACAACCTGCGATGGGGCGAGCATACGCTCAAGCCGCCCAGCGTGGGAAGGTCCGTGTCCCCACGCCTGGCGGGGGCGATCGTCCAGGTGACGCTGCCCTGGAAGCGGTTCTCAACGGACGAGGACTATCGGGCACAGTTGACGAACTTGCGCGCCGTGGTAGCTGCCCTGCCGGAGGGCGACGAAGGACGTGAAGAGCGCCGGCGTCTGATGCCGGTGATGACCGCGCTCAGTGCAGAGGCCGCGACCGCGGGTTGGGGGAGACGGGCCTCAGCCGAGCAGCCGGATGGCTTTGTCACCGAAGTGCAGGCATTGTCGCTGGGTTCCGAGGCTGCCTTGGTTACCGCACCTGGCGAGCTCATGGTCGAGATCGGCGCGGCCATCGAGCGAGAGAGTTGGGCGCCATCGACATTCGTGGTTGCGTACGCCAACGACGCCGCCGGCTACCTCGTGACCGACGCCACCCACGGCGAAGGCGGATACGAAGCGGGACGGTCGCTTTATGCGCCCGGCGTCGAGGCAAAACTCCGTGAGGCAGCGAGGACGGCGCTGGCTGCCGTCCGGGAATCGTAGCAAAGGATGATGGCATGACCACGACCGATATACACCCGTGACCGGCACTGGCGCCCATGCGGGCTGCCCATCCTCCCGAAAGGGCTGGGCGAACTGGGGGTTACGGTGGAACTGAAGTGCATGATGGATATCCGGCGGCAGTATCTTGGCCTTTGACGATCATCGGAACAGGAAACCGGAATAAGCCCGCCTACCAGGAGTCTGTCTGAGTTGCGCGGAATCTTCATTGCTTCTTCAATCATAACAAGCTGATAACTCGACGATCATAAGTGTCATCTTGAGAACCGCATAGCCTGGGGGAAGATAATTGGCAACTCAGACAGACTCTTATAGTACAACGAGAGATAGATCACGGGCCTTGTCCCACCAGGCGCCGGAGGGTGCGTTTGCGGTGGGAGCGGTAGGCGGCGATGTTGTGGTGCTGCTGATGGGCGACGAGCGCCAGGGCGGCGGTGAGGTTGAAGCTAGGCAGCGGTAACAGCGCCCGCAAGAGTTGGCGTACCTGGGGCAGCGAAGGCAGCACCAAGGGGGGCAGCGGGAGCCGGCGCGGATGCTCCCGGCGGTCCACGCCGTCCAAGCAGACCACCGGCGCAGGCTGCACCGACACCGGGGGTGGCGAGAGTGGGGGTGGCGAGAGTGGAAGTGGCAAGGATGGATCGGTCGCTTGCTGTTGGTCCCCCCCTCTCTGGTCCAATCGTCGTTGCAGCCGGACCAGGAAATGGTGAGCCAGGAGCACCAACATCATGTGGTGGTACCAGCCCCGCCAGAAGCGGAGCTCGTAGTGATCGAGTCCTACCTCCTCCTTGCCTTCCTCGAAGCAGGCCTTGATGGGCCAGCGCAACCCGCTGACGCGGACCAATGTGGCCAGCGGGGTGTCGGCGGGCGCCTGGCTGAGGTAATACTTGACCTCCGGCGTCTCGCCTGGGGTCGGCAGCGGGCGGCCGGGTGCCCCCTGGGGGCGCAGCCAGACCTCCGGCCCGGGGAGTCCGTCCCGCACGGCCACGGCCCGCACGGCGGCAAACTCCGCTACCAGCGGCCAGACGAACGTGCTGCGCGGTACCTCCGCCAGATACCACAGTCCCGCCGCAGCGGGTGCCTGCCAGCCAGGCGCGTCGTCCGTAGCTACGTGCCGGTTGTGGCGAAGATATTCAGCGCAGTGGAGCCGATAGCGCAGCGGCATGGTCTCGTCCGGCTCGTGACGCCAGCTTTCCGGCAGTGCCAGCTCCGCCGGCTCGTACATGCCGTCCCAGGGATCGTTGAACGGCATTTGTGGTTCCAGGAAGTTGACGGAGGGCAGGAAAGGCTGACGGTCAAGGTATCCAGGAAGCGGCAGGCGGCGTCGGCCAGAAAGGCTGGCTTCCCGGCCGCCTCCGGAAGGCGCGCTGCGGTGGTGCGACTGAAGACGTGGGTGCCGTCCGCCGCCTGATCGGGAGGGGTGAAGCCACGGGCGTAGAGCCACTGCTGGTAGGTCGAAAATCCGTCGCGGTGACAATCCTTGACGTGGCCACCCTCTATGCTCGACCAGCTGTCCAGGAAGCCGTGCTGCGGATGCAGCTCTTCGCCGAGGTGCCACTGGCCGGCATAGCCGCAGCGGTAGCCCTGTGACCGCAAGCGCTCCGCGATCGTGGGCGCTTCCGAGGGCAGTGGAATGTTGTTGTGCAACGCCCCGTGGGTATGGGGCCAGAGGCCGGTCAGAATGGTCGCACGCGACGGTGTACAGATAGGAATGGCGCAGTAGGTTTGATCGAAGGCGATGGCCCGCTCGGCCAAGCGGTCCAGATTCGGCGTGCGAATCTGACGATTGTCACTAGCGCCGATCGTGTCGACACGCTATTCATCCGTCCAAAGCAGCAGCAGGTTGGTCACAGCATTCCCTCCGTCGTCCGTCTGCCGGCGCCCAGGGGCATCACGTCGTTCCCCGGCTGAGTTGGGCGTTCCCTTCAGTCTCGGCATTCTTCAGCGCGGTGAGCGTATCTACCTTGCCCGACTCTACCTCCGTCAAATGCTTCGCCAGAATCTGCTCCAACTCGGCGCTAACTGTGGTAAGCGGCACGGTGATGGGTTGCACCGAATCGTCGAGGAAGGCCGCCATGATTGGATTTTCCGCCACGAACTTTTGGTACGCCGGTGCTGCGGCGACGGACTTGGTCAATGGCACGTAGTAGAGGTGGATGGCAAAATCCGTAAAGACCGCGGTGCTCGCGCTAAAGGCAGCGAAGTCAAAGGCCGCTTGCTCGCGGTCGCCGCTGGTCTTGAAGATGGCCCAGGCGTTGACGTCAGTGTGGGCGACATCTTTCACTTTCCCTTTCGGGAAGGGGAAGCTGAGGACGGGGAGCTTTTTCTGAAGGTAGCCGTTGACACGGAAAGGCCCACTGATTGTCGTGGCGATCTTGCCGTTCACAAAGCCGTCCTTAATGCTTTTGGGCGGTACCGCCTGGTACTTCGTGAAGAGGTCCTTAAGAAAGCCCAGCGCTTCCTGTCCTGCCTCGCCTGCCCAGGCCACCTTGTTGCCATCGGCCGAGAGGTACGAGCCACCGTCCGCCCGCTGCACTGTGTCCCATATTGACGTATCACCCATGCCCATGTCCGACGCGTACTGCCCATCTCCTGGATGGTTGACTTTCTGTGCCAGTGCCGTGAAGTCATCCCAGGTCTTGGGCACCTGAGCATTGAAGCGGTCGAAGATGTCCGTGCGATAGTAGACGGCAAAGGGGTGATTGTACTGGGGAAAGGCCCAGATCTTGTTCTGGTAGGTCAGCGCCTCCCACAAGTGGGGGTAATAGTCACTCTTATCGAAGCCCTTCGTGCGGGCTATGAGGTCGTCCATCGCGATGATGGCGCCCTTCGATCCCAGGCCGACGGTCCACGCGCTGTTGACATAGGCCAGATCGGGCGGCGTACCGGCGGCAACGTTCGCGCTGATCTTCTGCAGGATCTGGTTTCCATTGCCTTCGTTCACTTGCTGCGGAACAACGCCTGGATAAGCCACCGCAAACTTCGGGAAGATGTTCTTGACGTTGTACACCGTCCGCGGGTCAGTGTTGTCGCCCCAACTCTGCCAGATCTGCAGATTGAGCGCTTTCTTCGCGGCACTTGTAGCGGCACTCGCCGGGGAAGCTGCGCTTTGGGTCGCGGCCGCCGTCGAGGCAGCGGTCGCGTGGGACGCTGTCGAGGCACTTGCCTGCGAGGCCGTTGTGGACGCGACAGTTGTCACCTTCGCCGTCGTCGCGCCACCGCAAGCGCTGAGGGCCAGCGCCGACCCGGCCAGCAGCATCCAGCGCAGGTAGGCACGTCGACTGATTGTTCGTTCAGGGGTTACTAACCTGGACAGGCTCATGTCTAACTCCTTCACTTCGCTCCAGCACGACGGTCCGGCCGGGCCGCCGGCGTCAACTATGGAATCCGGGCTGCCTCCTTCCGATGCGACCTTTGACAGAGACCAGACAGGTCAGACTCGCTCCAGTGCAACACCGTCAGCCAGTTCCACCGCCTGACTGGTCTGCGACGAGCGGATGATGGCGTCGCAGAGGCGCAGCGTACGCAGGTTGCGACGTCCCGACACCTCCGGCTCGACGCCATTGAGCACGTAGCGAGCAAAGAGGTCGGCCATGCCAGCCCCACCAGCGCGGCGGTCCAGCGCCGGATCGAGCGCCAACGGCTGTTCGCCCTCGCGCGTAGCGATGACGAGCTTCCCCTCGCCACCGACGCGATTGGCGCGGTGGATTAGCGCGCCGCGCTCACACTCGACGCGAAACTCGTGGCTGAAGGCACGGGCGTCGGAGGTCGAAAGGTAGCTGATCGTCGGGCCGCCCCGGAACTCTAGCACCGCCGAGATCGTCGACTCGGAGGGCCAGTTGCCCCAGACCGGCTGGAACTCCCGCGCCGCCACGCGCAGGACCGGTCGGTTGATCATGGCGAGCAGCTCGTCCAGCTCATGCACCGCCATCTGCCAGAGATGCATATGATCGCTGTTCGGGTAGGCCGCCCCCCGGGCCTTATAGGCGACGTAGTGACCAAAGCCAAGCCGGCCGTAAGCCTCTTCAGCGAGCAGGCGCCGCAGCGTCCGCTCGACTGGCAGATAACGCATCTGTTGCGTGACCATCAAACGGCGGCCCTGCCGCTCTGCCAGCGCTATCAACTCTTCGGCCTCGGTCAAATCGCAGGTCAGCGGCTTCTCCACCATTACATGCTTGCCGGCTAGGAGAGCCTCCCGGATGAAGCGGCCATGCAGCTGGGCATGGACGACGACCACGACCGTGTCGGCTTCCACGGCAGCCAGCGCATCGGTCAGCGAAGAGAAGCAGGCGCTCGGCGGCAGACCGGTAACGGTCTGCGCCCGCTCGAGATATTCCGACTTGACGCGACGATGCGATGCATTTAAGTAAGATGCGCTAGATAGTTTACTCAGCCACTCCGTCGAGCAGTGGCGCAAGCAGCCCTTCTTCCAGGTAAAGGTCGCGCAGTTGCTGCTGGATCGCCGCGGTGCGCTCCGGCCGGCGGCCCGCCAGGTGCGCCGCGAGGGCTTCGACAACCGCGACGGAGACGACCGTGGAGAAGGAGATCGCGGCACCCTGGGAGGGAGCGATCAGGAGATAGTCGGCCACGCGGGTGAGCGGGCTAGTGGGGCTGCCGGTGATAGCGATAGTGCGTGCCCCAAGCCGGCGCGCTTGCGCCAGCGCGTCGACCACGCCGCGGAACGTGAGCCAGAAGCCGATGCCGACGACGACATCCTCCCGCCCGACGTCGTGGAGCGCAATCGTCCGGTCGACGTCCGATGGCGGCACCAACTCGCCCAGCAGTCCCACATGCCGTAACAGGCGCACCAACAAGGTGGCGGGAATGATGGGAGAGCCGGTCGCATAGACGAGGATTCGCCGGGCGCTGAGGAGCGCATCGCCAATCCGTTCCAGGTCGGTCGCCTGAAAGTGTTGCATCGCCACGCGGAGATTCGCGTCGTGCTGCGCGATCGTCGCGGCGACGGCGCTATCCGGGCTTGCTACCGCGCTGCTATCGCGCGGCGGTTGCAGGCCGGCCCGGGGCAGGTACGCCTGACGCAGAGCGCTCTGGAGGGCCTGATAGCCCTTGTAGCCGAGCGACTGGGCGAAGCGAACAATCGTCGCATTGTTGACCTGAAGCTCGCGCGCGAGCTCGCGTACCGAGCCGAACATGATCATCTCCGGCGTCTTAAGCAGGGCTTGCGCCAGCAGATACTGCTTCGCCGGCAGGGTTGCCAACCGCTCCTGTAACTGCTCGACACCCGGCATTCCGAGCAAAGGTATGCCGTTCGGCGCGGCGGGGGAGGGGCTAGCCGTACGCTGCTCCAGAAGCCGTCGCCGTACCTCCTCGGTGCCCAAACCTTCACGACGCAAGGCTTGGATGATCGTCAGTAGCTGCACGTCTGCTTCGTCATAGCGCCGATGAGTCGCGACACCGTCGGCCCGCCGGCCCGCCGGCCCACTCAGCAGATCGGCGAATTGGCTGCTCCACAACCGGAGCGTGGCGGCCGCGACACCGAGCCGCTCACTTACCTCCCGCGGTTGGTAGCCGGTCCCTCCGCCGTCAGCGCCAGCGGCGATCTTCGCCCGTCCTTCCGTCAATACTGGCCCTCCATTCATTCGCATCTATCGCCAACGTAATCGCTAAGATGGGTACTGTAAGGGCCGGGGGCCGCGCTGTCAATGGGGGCGTCTTCTGGTGATTACCCACAACTATGTGCCGCCTCTGGGGAAGGGGAAGTGGGCGGCATAGGCGAGTGTGGCAGCGGTGGTGAAGACGGCGCGGATGCCGGCGAGGAGGAGGTAGGGGCCGTCGCGGTCGATGCGCAGGCCGAGTTTGCCGCCCAGACAGCGTAGCCAGCGGATGGCCGGCTGAGGCCAGGCTAGGCCGAGGTGGTAGACGAACATGGCGGCGAGCAAGACCAGCAGGAAGAGGCGGCGCATCCGCTCCAGCTTGCGCACGCGCATGTCCTCCACATCCAAGCCGTCCTCTTGATCGAAGCGGTAGGTGTGCTCGATCTGGGGACGGTAGCGCCAGTCGGTAGAGACCGTCTGCGCGTCCGCCGCAGAGCGGATGGGGACGTTGGTCAGGAGTACCAAATCGCGATCCAGGTCGGGGTCGTGCGCTACCAGCGCCCACAGCGGCCAATCTTGGCCGGGCAAGCGGAGCTGGAGCCAGCCGATCTCCACGGTGACGCGGCGCGCTCGCCGCGCATGGTGAAAGGCGACCTCGAGCCGCAGACCGAGCGGCACGGTCGCTACCAGATCCGCCAAGGACTCCGTCTCCCAGCGGTCCAGGCGGG
>DHIZ01000027.1:14108-24155 GCA_002404055.1 Chloroflexi bacterium UBA4733 | reverse complement strand
GATGATGCGCAGCACCTCCAGGCCAGCGATGCGTCCGGCGTCCTTCGTCGCCTGCCGCTGCGCGTCGTTGAAGTAGGCCGGCACCGTAATGACGGCCTCAGTGATCTTCTCGCCCAGCTTCGCTTCGGCGTCCGTCTTGAGCTTTTGCAGGATCATGGCCGAGACTTCCTGCGGACTGTAGTCGCGGTCGCCCAGTTTGACGCGGGCGTCCCCATTGGACGCCTCGGTGATCTTGTAGGCCACCATCTTCAGGCTGCGCTGCACCTCGGGGTCGCTGAACTTACGCCCCATGAAGCGCTTGATGGAAAAGATGGTGTTTTGCGGGTTGGTGACCGCCTGGCGCTTGGCGATCTGACCGACGAGTCGCTCACCGGTCTTGGTGATCGCCACCATGGATGGCGTGATGCGGCCACCCTCCGCATTCTCGATGACGACCGGTTCGCCCGCCTCCATGACGGACATGCAGGAGTTGGTCGTGCCGAGGTCGATTCCTAAAACTTTTGCCAAGGATTGGTTCCTCTCAATGATGACGTGCCCTATCCTACGCCGACGGTGTTAGAGTGGCGCATGCGCCGAATTAACAATGCGTTAGAACGCCAGCGTGCTCCTGCCTCCTGACGGTACCGAGGACCTGCCGCCCGAATCACCGAGCAGGCGCGGGCGGATCGCACGCCGTGTCGCCCTTGGTTCGCTTGCTGTGCTGGTCGCCGCCAGCGGCGCGGGCCTCGTGGCCGAAGTATTGCTGGGCAGGTTGAAGCCGCCGGGGGCCAAGGTATCGGCCGGGCCGAAGGTTCCGGCCGTGCCGACCGTCTATGTCCACTTAGGTCCCAACGTCACGCCGGCGCCGGCCGTCACGCCCAACCTGCCGACCAAAGGGAGCGGGCCGCCGCTGCAATTCTGGCATCCCTTCGGCGCCGACGCCGGCAACGAGCCGGCCGCGCATGCCGCGATCTGGAACGCCTTCTCGGCAGCCACGGGGATTCCAGTTGCCAACACTGCCTTCCCCTCAACGATCACGGAGCCACTGTTAACGGTGCTACGGGCAGCGATCTCCGCCGGCCAGCCGCCGGACGCAGTGTTGCTCGACCGCCTGCAACTGCCGGGGGCCATGACCAGTAACCTGATCGAAGATCTAGCGGCCTACAGCGGCAAGGACGGCGTCACTGCCACCGCATACTACCCGCACGTGTGGGCCGATGTGCATTTGGCCAGCCGCATGACTGCCGTGCCATTCGGGGCCGACGCCCGCGGACTGTGGTGGCGCAACGCCTATCTGACCCAGCAATCGATCGATCCCAACCACGGGCCGGCGACGCTTGAGGTACTCACCCGTCTCGCGGTGCCGCCGATCCTCACGCCCCAAAAACAGCAGCAGTGGGGCTTCTCCCCCTACGTTGGTGAGTCCCACCCATACACCTGGGGTATGCCGTTTGGCGCACGCTGGTATGATCCAGCAACTCGGCGCCTGACAGCTGCTGCCCCCGCCAACAGTGCCGCGCTGGACTGGTATGCTGCCCAGAAAAGCTCCCAATTCCCACCGAGCGCTTCAGGTGGTCCGAGCCCACTGCTGACCGGTCAGGTGCAAGCGCTGGTTGACGGCCATTGGTTGGTGTCTGCACTGCCGGCAGCCCAGCAAGCCACCTACGGCGCGGCCCCCCTGCCACCCCTTGCCGGCCATCCTGCAACAACCACCTGGTCCAGCGGCTACGGCGTGGCTTTACCGCCCGGCGCCGCCACGCCCGATCGTTCCTGGTCCTTCGCCGCCTACTATGGCGGCCAGCCGGCGGCGCTCGCCTATCTCGCCGCCGGGGGTCGGCGCGTCATGCCGGCGCAGCCCGCCCTGGCGGCGCTGCCGTCCGTGCTGGCCCCCGGCAAGCTCTGGCAGGTCTTCCTGGCGATGCTGCCAACGGCCTGGGCACGTCCAGCCATACCGGAGGCGGACTTCGCGTGGGTGGCACTGGCCGACGCCGCCGAACGCATCTTGCATGGCCAGGAATCACCGGCGGTAGGACTGCAAGCCTTGGATGCGGCAGTCAACGGGGCACTGCTGCGGGACGGATGGTGAGCTCGTGCCGGCGCCTGAAGTCGCCGGCACGAGCGCTAACCTGCCGTAGTGACATAAAAAAAGTCGCGGTCGTCTGGTGTCAGGTAGCGTGAGGCCGAGCGGCCCATCCCCGGCATGAGCTTTTCGCCGTGTACCTGCGCCGAACCGGGTACATCGGGGAACAGGAAATTGAAGGTGACCCAGTAGCTATTGATGTCGAGTTCCATCGCCCGTTGCGCTCCCGCTGCCTGTAGTGCCTCGGCCAGCCCTCGGGCGGTGAGGGGGCTGCCAGTTTCCTTCTCCCGTGGCAGCTGGCCAGGACGCGGGAATTGTCAGGGTTGGAGGGAGCGAGGGGTGGTGGGTGACCGGGACATGCATGGCTCGCTGCGGGACGACCGGCGCGCTGGCCGGCGGCTGTGGTCCAGGCGATGGGGCAAAGAAAGGACTGGTCGTCGGCTGGGGCAAAGGCGACGGCGTGGCGATGAGGTTGGACGTCGGCCGAGGCGCCGCCGTGGGCGCCGCAGCGACCGATGAGGCGTCTGACGCGACCGTGGATACTGCGCCAGGTGGTGCAATGCCAGCCGGCGCCCCAATCGGTCTGCCCTGGCTCAGCCAGTACCAGTGCATCTGGACGAAGTCACTGAGCGAGTACCAGCCATCCTCCAGTAGTGCGACAGGTCCCGATCCCACATGCTGTCGCGCCGCCTCCACGAGGCTAATGAAGAGCGGAGTCCGACTGGAGTGAGATGTGAGCGGACCAAGACGACTCCAGCCTACAACAAGGACAAACAGGGCGGAGAGCACAAAAAAAGCATCCGCTTCTCGCGCTGTCGTCGCCTTCGTCGACTCCGTCGCTTGCCTGCGCTGTCGGGCGGTCGCAAGGTGCGTCCAACCTTCTCCTTCACGGCGCTAACGCAAAGGCGGCAAAGTGATGAAGACACCTGCCTGAAGCATACTGTTCCGCCACCCTGGTCCCAACTCCGGCTCATCGGATACGGTATGGACCAGTATCCACCTGGCATCTGGGATTTATATGAAGGCACCGCCAGCACCCACGTATCGCACCGTGGTGGCATTGTTCGGTTGGAAGCTCTCCCGGGTCAATGTGGTTGGCCGGGCGTCGTGCTCTCAGGTAGCATCGCCCCCCGGCCGTCGATCGCCGGTCAGCAAGCGGTCCTGCCAGTCGAGGGTAGTGCGGAGGTGTCGTTGCTCGCGCTGCAAGCTATCGACTTCCTCGCGGAGGCGCATGACGTCGCGCTCCAGGAGCGTGCTGCCGGAGGTGGTCAGCGGCGTCACCGGTACGCCGTCGAACGTCAGCCAGACCAGGCCGGTGAAGGCGCCGGTCAGCGCCAGCGCAGCGAGCAGCCGGAACCCATCTATGGCAAAGCCGCCCACCGGAGGGGCCACGGGCGCCGGTGTGAACTGCCGCGGCGGCCCGCGCCGCGCATTCTGCGGAAAGCGGCCCTGGAAGCCCGGATCAATCCCGCCGGGGCCGTGGAACGGATGGCCGCGGAAGCCCGCTGAAGGGAGCGCGGCCGCCCCGCTACCGACTGGCTGAACCGCGGCCAGGAGGGCAATTGCCATAATGAACGGTAGCGCGAAAAGCAAGAATCGAAGACGGAAGGACTGAGACATCCGCTGTACCCCATCATCTAGAACTACGAGCCAATCGTATCGCGGAGCACCGCGGGTTTCAACGCCGCGCCACCGTGCAATTTAGCGTGCCATGGAAAGCTGAGAGAAACCTTGAAATCGGCGCCGTCCGCGTGGCGCCTGTCCGGCTGTGCGGTCATCGAGCTGCCCCGCCCCACGACTCTCTGCCACGGTGGTCTCCAGAAGCCGGCGCACCTCGCTCTCCCCTGACCGAGCTGCCGCGGCGGTGAGTGAACGATGACCGAAGCGCTGGGCAGTGGCATCCCAGGCCGCCTGGAGATGCCAGAGGTACGACAGCGGGACCCGCAAGCGATTGACCGCCTGCCAGCGCAGGCGCTGCCCGCCGACGCTCCAGCCTTCCGCCGGGTAATGCTCCAGGACATAACACGTGAGGCGAACGATGTCTCGCTGCTGAGCGACCGCACCCATGGGCGGCAGATGGCCACGCGAATTCTGATACTGCTCGATTGCCAAGGCATGCTCCTCTCGGCCCCGGAGGGCGGTTGCGCCGGTGGGACCTGTCGGCCGGTCGCCACATTGTTGAATTGTGGGCGACACAAATGAGAAAATGGCGAAGGAAGTATGAAGATGCCAATTGTAGGGGCGGTCAGTATTCAGAGTGTCTTTTGCATCGTCGCGTTAGTAACGCGGTAGCCGGAAGTTGCGTAGAGGTGCTGCGCGATCACATTGTCGCCGAACACATTCAGGCCGATGCGCTGGACACCCTGTTGCCGTAGCCACGATTCCAGCGCAGCCAACGTCTGGCGTCCATAGCCCTTGCCACGCCAGCCCTCATTGATGGTGATGGAGTAGATGAAGGCATGCTCCCGATCCCCCGGCAGAAAAACCCAGAGGTGGCCGATGGCTTCATGCTGCTCGGTCGTCACCGTCCAAAAGAGGTGTCCGACGGTCTCCCGACCCTGGCTCAGCATGCCGTCGATTTGCCGATTCGCTTCCTCCTCCTCCCGTTCCAACGACGTGCCCAAATTGCGTTCCCGTTCGGCTGGATAGTCTTCCCGCAGCCGCGCCATGAATTCATCGAATTCTGGTTGCTGCATTGGGCGCAGCGTCACCACCAGTGTCTCCTGTTCCACGGTCCATTCGGCATGACGTTAGCCGTTGCTGCTACTCTGACGGATGGGAGCAGACGGGTAGCTCGACACTGGTGATGAAACCGGCGAGAATTGGAGGCGGTCATCGGTGTCCTTCTGCCTCCAATTCTCGCGGTTTCTCATCACCCCCCCCCGCAGGATGCGCGGACAACTATGGGCTTGTCAAGGAACAGCTTCCCGATCACGTCGCGTGGCAGCCCCGCCAAAACCGGGAAGTTAATGCTTGACAGGCCCTATGGGCAGGAACCCTGGCGGAGGCGCGGCGCCGGCAAAGCATGACATCGCGCGCAGGCCCAGGGTCGCTTCCCGAGCACGGAGTAGCAATAGGCGAATGAGGTACGGATGATTGCCAAGGTGCTCGGCAACGCGCAGCGGCACGTTCGGATGGCGCTGCTGCGTCTCCAGTACCTGGGACCGGATGCGTTGCACCAGGATGCCCGTATGGAGGAAGTAGGGAACGATGACCACCGAGCGGGCGCCCAGGGTAACGCAACGGCGAATGCCTTCGGGCACGCCCGGTGTAGCCTGGCTGATGAAGCAGGTTTCCACCAGAGGATGGCCATACTCCTCGCTAAAGAGCCTGGCGATCTTGAACAGATCAGAGTTCGCAGCAGGGTCGTGACTACCGCGTCCGACCAGGAGCACCGCCGTGTCTGACCCCTGCTCAGGCTGGATGTCACCGGCGACTTCTGCCCTTCGGTCGCTTTGCATTGAGCACTGCCGCTCGGGGGCGCACTGTTCGAGTCGCTCCTGCAATACAGCTCGCAGCAGCAGGTGGGGCAAGAGTGGCGGGGCCAAAAGGCAGCGGACGCCAGGGTGGCGTGCCCGGATCTGCGCAAACTGTTGAGGCATATCCATCTTGCCGTGGCCCGCCTGGAGCAGCAGCACCGGTATTGCCACGATCACTCGCGCGCCGCCTGCTGCGAGCCAGTCGGCAGCTTCGCCTATGGCCGGTACCTGTTGACCGGGGTACTCGAGGACGCCGAGCGCCACCAAACGCCGGCTCGTCGCCGCCCGGACGGCCATTTCCAGCCCCTGCAACTCCTGCTGGCCAGCCGGATCTTTACTGCCGTGGGCCATGAGCAGGATGGCAGGCGGGCGCCTGCGGGGACCTTCCGCTCCCTGGTTGAGCGCGGACTGCTCTTTCATTGCTGATTCCCTCCGGCCTGTGCCAGTGGATAGCCACGCGGCGTGACCAGACGGCCGCCGAGCAGGCGTGTGGCGGAGTTCCCGATGATGACGACAGTGAGCATGTCAACACGAGTTGCAGCGAGTTCACCCAGGGTCGTCATACGAACCTCTTGCTCGGGTCGACACACTTGCCGCGCGATAGCCACCGGCGTCATCGCCGGCCGTTCCGTCAGGAGAACGGCACAGGCCAGGGGGAGTTGCTGCCGGCGTCTCTCGCTCATCGGGTTATACAGCGCCACCACGAAATCGCCGATTGCGGCGCCCTTCAAGCGGCGTTCGATGACTGACCAGGGTGTCAAGAGGTCACTAAGGCTGATCGTGGCGAAGTCGCTCATCAGCGGCGCGCCGACCAGCGCGGCCGCCGCTGTGGCAGCAGTAACGCCGGGGACAACGGTGATTGGCGGCCAGGCGACATCGTCGAAGCGCCAGCCTTGCTCCCAGGCCAGTTCGTAGACCAGCCCCGCCATGGCATATATCCCGGCATCGCCACTCGAGATGAGCGCGACCCGATACCCTTTCCGCGCCAGGTCCAGCGCAGCACGGCAGCGCTCCGCCTCCGCGCCGATGGCGCTTTCTACGAAGGTTGCGTTCGGTAACCAGTCACGAACAGCGGCCGTGTAGGCGTGATAGCCGACGATGCGGTCGGCGCGCCGGAGGGCATCCTCAGCCCGGTGGGTGAGATCGGCGTAGCCGCCCGGTCCAATGCCGACCACGCTGAGTTCACCTGATGCACTTTGACCCACGTTCACGCCGTCACCTCCGCTCGCCGCGCCAACGCCACCGTGGCATGCGCCGATTTGCGCTTCGGCAGCAGCAGTTCCGTCGCTCCCGCCGCGAGCAGGGCTGCCGGCTCGCAGACACCGGGTGTTCCTACCGCCGCCTCGACAACCGGCGATGGATTCGGTACACGCACGGTCGCCAGTTGTGACGCGCTGAAGTAGCTCACGGGTAGATGGTAACGACGAGCTAGCTCCCCGATCCCTGGTTCGTCGCGCTTGAGATCGATCGTGGCGAATGCGTGCAGGGCGTGGGCGGATACTCCCGCTTCGACGAGCGCAGCCAGCAGCAGTGCCTCAATCTCGTCGGCCGGCGCTCCTCTGGAGCAGCCGATGCCTACCACCAGCGTTGGTGGGCGGTAGAGCACGTAGGGGCAGGACAGCCGGTTCGGCAAATCGCCAAGTACACGATCCGTGATGAATACTGCTGCGCCAACCGCGTCACTTGCTGCCGCCAGCTCTGCAAGATCAGTGCAGAGCCGGCACTGCCCTGCCGGAATGTCTCGTTGCCAATCGGTATCACCGGCATCCTGATAGATGAGCAAGGTTTCCCCGTTCAGCATGGCGGCGGAAGCGCGTTTGACGGACTGGCCGATGGCCTCCAAGCGCCAGCCGGCAGTCCGCCCCAGCAGGTCCAGCGCCGGCAGACCACGGCCATCGGAGGCTGTCGTAATCACCGGCGTGGCGCCGAGCGCTGCAGCGACTTCGCGGGTGAGCGCGTTAGCGCCGCCGATGTGGCCGGACAGGACGCTGATGGCAAACGTTGCAGTCTCGTCCACGACGACCACGGCTGGGTCGCTTTGCTTATCCCGCAGCAGTGGCGCCAGCAAGCGCACGGCCGCGCCGAGGGCCATGAAGAGAATGAGACCATCGTAGGCGGGAAAGAGACGGGCAAGCAGTTCGCGCGCCGGTGGCTCGTAGGGAAGGGCATTGTCCTCAGCAATGGCCAGCCGTGCCGGGACATAGCGATCCACCGGTGCCAGGGCCTGGGGCAAACGAGCGGAAGCGGCCACGCCGGCCCGTGTCAGGGCCACGCTCGCTAGGCGCATCGTGGTGTCGGGGTGAGCAGGCCGAGGCGCGGACCGTAGTTGGAAACGGCCGGCGCCAGAGGATTGTCGCCGCTCATTTGACCACCGTCTGGTGGACTTCGGCGGTCGTGCCGGCGCTCCCGCCATCCCGGCGCCAGGCGCCCTTGCGGAACATGTGGGTGTACGTGGCGTCGTAGAGGTGCGAGTGATTCTCGGCCGCCTGCTGGTGCAACTGTGGATCGAACACCGGACCAACCATGATGAGCGCCTGCTTCGCCAGCTTCGCTGCTCGCACCTGGCCGGCTACGGTGGCCAGCGTCCCGCGCAGGATCGACTGGTCTTCCCAGGTGACGCGGTGGACCACGGCTACCGGCGTTTCCGGCGGATAGCCGCCCGCCAGCAGTTCCGCCACCACGCGGTCGATCATGGCGATGCTCAAGAAAAGCGCCATGGTCGTGCCATGCCGGGCGAAGGCCGCCAACTGCTCGTTCGGCGGCAAGCCGGTGCGTCCGCCGACGCGGGTAAAGATGACGCTCTGGGCAATCTCCGGCACCGTCAACTCCGCACCGAGCGCTGCTGCCGCCGCGAAGGCCGAACTGACGCCGGGGATGATCTCGTAGGTAATGCCGGCGCGGTCCAACGCCACCATCTGTTCGTGGATAGCGCCATACAGTCCGGGATCGCCGCTCTGCACACGCGCCACGAGCTTGCCGGCGCGCGCTGCGCCGATCATCAGCTCCAGAATGCGCTCCAGCGGTAGGGTCGAACTGCCGTGAATTTCCGCATCGGGCCGCGCGCCGGCACATATCCCCGGATGGACAAGCGAATCGGCGTAGATGATGACGTCCGCACGTTGAATGAGGCGCCGGCCTTTGACCGTGAGCAACTCCGGGTCGCCCGGACCGGCGCCGATGAAGTAGACGGAAGTTTCAGACATTGGGTGCTCCTTTTGATGGATAGACGATGATCAGGGAAAAGTAGTCGAGAGGCCGGCCGCGCAGGGCCCGCAGGTCGTGCCGAACTTCTTGCTCCGGCCGGCCCACCCGGCGCACATACAGCGCATGGTCGACAAGGTTCAGCCGCTCCAGCAGGTCCAGGACCTGGTCGAAGACAGCGCTCACTTTGAGCAGGACGACGGTATCAAACTCGTGCAGCACCCGCTCCAGATCAGCGGGGGCATAACTTGCCGGAATGACGGCCAGCCGCTCGTCCTGGTCGACCAGGGGTTGCAGCGCGGCGGCACTGGCCGCCGCGAAGCTGGTGATCCCCGGCACTACCCGCACGGGTACGCGAGGATGCTGGTGCTGGAGCGTGCGACACAGGTGGACGAAGGTGCTGTAGGTCAGCGGATCGCCCTCCGTGATGAAGGCGGCATCCAATCCCGCCGCACTGACTTCGGCCACGCGTTGGGCGGCTGCCAACCAGGCGCGCTCCATGGCGGCAACGTCCCGGCTCAGCGCGAAGGTCAGCGGCTCGACGCGCTGACGGCGAAGATCCAGGTAGGTACCGATAATTCGCTGCGCGTAACCCGGCTGGCCACCGCGCCCGGCCGGCGCGAACACCACCGGTACGGCGGTGAGCAGGCGATGCGCCCGCAAGGTCAGCAGTTCCGGATCGCCAGGACCGACACCCAGGCCGTACAGCATCCCCCAGGCCGTGCCTTCAGCCATCGGTACGCTCCAGCTTCGTTGCCGCCAGTATCCAGACCGGATTGAGGGCGGCCAGGCGCTCGTCATCGGCGATCGGGACGGCCCGCGCCACCTGTAATTGCACGAGCTCCTGCGGTCCCATACCCGACGCCGCCAGCCAGGCGCGGGCTTGCGCCAGATGATCCAGCGTCGTCAGGTTGAGCACCAGCCGCCCGCCTGGTCGTAAGCGCACCTGCACGGCAGCCAGCACTTCTCTCAACCGGCCGCCGCTGCCGCCGACGAATACGGCATCCGGCGTCGGCAACGGCTCCAGCGCCTCAGGGGCCTCACCCACAATCGCCTGCACGCCTGCCGCAGGAAAAGTGGCCAGGTTGGCCTGCAACACCGCGACCTGCTCCGGCGCGCGTTCTACCGCGTACACATCACCGCCGCAAAGGAGCGCGGCCTCGATGCTGACCGACCCGCTGCCCGCGCCAATGTCCCAGATGGTATCGCCGCGGTGCAGCCGCAGCTTGGAGAGACTCACCACCCGCACCTCCGCCTTGGTGATCTGGCCGCGCAGATGGGCAAAGGCGTCGTCGGGCAGGCCGAGCG
>DHIZ01000027.1:3575-13959 GCA_002404055.1 Chloroflexi bacterium UBA4733 | reverse complement strand
GTCGTCTCGATCAGTCGTTCCTCGGGGCCGCCGAGATGCTCAGCGACCACCGCCCGGCAGTCCTCCATGCCGGCAGCACGCAAGGCTGCAGCGATGACGCGCGGCGTGTTGTTATCGTCGGTCAGGAGGGCGACCTTGGCTGCTTCCAACGCTGGCTGGAGTACCGGCGCTAACGGTCGGCCGTGCGCGCTGAGGATCGCCGCGTCTTGCCAGCCGACACCGACCCTGGCGAAGGCAAGCTGCACGGAGCTGACATGAGGCAGGATTCGCAAGCGGTCGGGACCAAGCTGCTTGCTCAGGTAGGCGCCGACCCCGAAGAAAAGGGGGTCGCCGGAGGCGAGGACGACCACCCGGCAGTGAGCGCTGTGCTGCTCAATCGCTGCCACGACCGCGCGGAGGTTGTCTGTAATCGCCAGCGTCTGTGCCGTATGGCCGCTAAACCAGGCCAGGTGGCGGTGGCCGCCGAGCAGCAGCTCCGCCTGATCCACGGCTGCCTGCGCCTCCGCGCTCAGTCCCTCCGGGCCCTCATCTCCGATGCCGACCACGGTCACCCGAAATGCCGCTGTGCTCACGAGTGTGCCCCGTCCTGGCTACCGTCTGGCAGGAGCGTGGAGGCACTGCGCAGTGCTCGGGGGCGAGACAGTGCCGGCCCGACCAGAGTTCCTGCCGACCGCCCCGCCCGCCCCAGCACCCGACCGTCGAAGTCGAACATGATCACATCCAGGGTAAGCGCCCCTCCGACCTGTACCTGGCAGTGCTCCGCGACGTGTTCGCAGATGGCCGTAAAGAGTTGAGGAAAGCCGGCGGCGATGGTCAACTCCTGAACGTGCCGGGCGGTGTTGGCCTGACTGATCGCGGCGGTCAGTTCCGGTGTAGCGCCCGCCTCAGTAGCCACGGCAGCGAGGAAGACCGGATCGACCTGGTTGCCCGCGACGTGTGTCATCAAGTGTCCTTGCGCCATCTTGGCGTACTTGCCGATCATGCCGCAGAGATGGACTGTTTGCATGCCATGGTGTACTGCCCGTTGCAGGGCGAAGCCGGTGAATTCCCCCATCTCGATCAGCGCCATGTCTGATAGGCCGAGCAATTGCTGGCCGAAACGCTCGCTGCGCCCACCGGTGCTCATCAGCACTTCCCGAATTCCGTTCGCTGCCGCCACGTCAATGGACTGCCCAACGCTCGCCCGCCAGGCGGCGGTGGAGAAGGGCTGGACGATGCCGGTAGTGCCGAGAATAGAGAGACCACCGACGATGCCGAGCCGACCGTTGAGCGTCTTGAGCGCCAATTCTCGCCCCTGAGGGATGGAGATAGTCACGGTGAGACCACGCTTGTGCAGCCGTTCACCGGCCAGGCTGCTGACGTGTTGCAGGATCATCTGCCGTGGTACCGGGTTGATGGCCGGTCCGCCAACTTCCAGGCCAAGGCCGGGACGTGTCACGGTGCCCACGCCTTCGCCTCCCCGCAACGTGATGCCGGGCGGGTCGGACCAGGCCACATCGGCACAGATTTCGGCGCCGTGCGTCACATCGGGATCGTCGCCGGCGTCCTTGATCACCGAGCATTGCGCCTGCTGCTCGTGGAGCGTGCAACGCTGGAGAAGGAAACGCACCTGCCGGCCCGCCGGCAACGTGATGACAACAGACTCGGCTGGTTGGCCGACCAGCAGTGCCTGGGTCGCACCGAGTGCCGCCGCCGTGGCGCAAGCGCCGGTAGTAAAGCCGGTGCGCATCCCCTTGCCGCGTGGTTGTGGCACACCGCCGGTCACAACGATACCGTCCGGCGGGAGAGAGGTATCGGAGATATCGTCAGCCATTGGGCTGCTCTTCCTCCGCAGCCGCCAGCAGCAACAGCGCGTTGACTGCCGCCACAGCCAGCGGCGTGCCGCCTCGCGTTCCTGTCACCGTGATGAAAGGTACCGTGCAGCGCAGCAGCGCTTCCTTGGACTCAGTGGCGGCGACGAAGCCTACAGGAATCCCGATAATGACGGCGGGGCGGGCGACGCCCGCCTGGACGAGGTCAAGCAGGGCCAGCAAGGCAGTGGGCGCGTTGCCGATGGCGACGACAGCGCCCTCCAACCGGGCGCCAAAGTGCAACATCGCTTCTGCCGAACGCGGAAAGCCGGAAGCCTGCGCGCGAGCGGCCACGGCACCGTCGTCGATGCCGGTCTGCACCGTACAGCCGAATCGCTCCGTGAGGCGGCGATTGACGCCGCTGACGACCATCTTGACGTCACAGAAGATGGGGCGGCCCACCCGCAGCGCTGCGACGCCGTCTGTCATCGCTTCAGGGTGGATCTGGATAAGCGAAGCGATGGCGGGATCACCAACAGCATAGATCAGCCGGCGGGCCAGCGTTCGCTCTGCAGCAGTCCACGCCGTTCCAATCAATGCGTTATCGCTGATGGCCAGACTACGCCGCTCGATCTCCGCGCCGGGCAGGCCATAGGTGCGCAGCAGGGACGGCGCCGCGAGTTGCCCGCTACGCTGGTACTCAGTCGTCGTCGTGGTGGCGGCTCTCTCGGCCTTTGGTTTCCCTTCAGTCGCGGCGTGCAACGATGTTGTGGATGGTTGCCAGGGAGATGCCGCCGCGCAAGCCTGGACAAAACGCGGCGCGAGGTGCGGGTCGCTGCCGAAGTGCAGGTGGATGTAGGAAGCAAGGACACTGCCGCTGCTGTACCCTTCCCGACGCGCCACGGGTCCGTCGATGTCGTAGGCTGCCATGTCCGCGTCCGGCGGTTCCCGTTGCACTGACCAATGGAACTCGTGGCCGGGCAGGCGCTCGCCCTGCTGCTGCAGCATCGTTGAACGGCGCGCCGTGACGGTGCGATAGCCCAGCGTCAGCCGGGCCTGCGTCATTGAGCATTCCAGTGGTACCAGGCCCGCCATAAGGTGTGTGTGGCTGTCGCGTTCAGTAAGGGACTTGCCGAGGTACATGGCGCCGCCGCATTCACCATAGATCGGCATGCCCTGCCGGGCGGCGGCGCGTAGCGACGCCAGCATGGACGTGTTGGCGCTCAGCTCAGCCGCGAACAACTCCGGGAACCCGCCGCCGATATAGACGCCCTGGGCGCCCTCCGGCAGTGCCGCATCCTCCAGCGGGCTGAATGGCAGCAGATCAGCGCCCCAGGCGCGCAGCAAATCGAGGCTGTCTTCATAGTAGAAATGGAAGGCGCGATCGCGGGCGACGGCGATGCGCGTGCGCACCGGCAGCGTCTTCTCCGGAAACAGACCTGCGAGCGTGTCTTTCGGCAAGGCGACGTCGGGCAGCATGCGCAAAAGTCGTTCCAGATCGATGCCGCCCTCGATGGCGGATGCTGCCCGCTCCAGGAATGCCGTCGCGGCCGGGCCATCTGTAACCGGTATCAGCCCCAGGTAGCGCTCCGGCAGTTGCAGGCTGTCGTCGCGCCGGATCGCTCCCACCACCGGTACGCCCGTCTCCTGCTCGATGGCCGGCGCGATAGCCGCCAGGTGCGTATCGGAGGCAACGCGATTCAGGATAACGCCGGCCAGCGGTAGAGCCGGGTCGAAGGCGCGCACGCCGGCCACCAGTGCCGCGGCGGTCCGGGCCTGCCTGGCGACGTCCAGCACGAGCAGCACCGGCGCTCCCAGGGCCTTGGCGACCTCGACGGTACTTGCCCGTTCGCCTTCGCCCGTGCGGCCGTCAAACAGCCCCATCACGCCTTCGATCACGGCGATGTCGGCATCGACGGCAGAGCGTGCGAAGAGCGCCTGCAACACAGGCAGGCTGAGGAGCCAGCGATCCAGATTGCGACAGGGACGGCCGCAGGCGGCCGTGTGATAGGAGGGGTCGATGTAATCCGGGCCTACCTTGTATGGTTGGACCCGCAGGCCGCGCTTGCGGAGCGCCGCCATCAGACCGGTAGCAACTGTGGTTTTACCCGTGCCGCTCTGCATACCGGCAATCACCACTGCTTTCACGACTGGAAGGCTCCAGGTCCTGTGCTGAGGGAAGCACCCGGCGCCAGAAGGGAGCGTACGGATTGCTCCAAAGCCTGACCGGCGAGGCCGGCGCCGGCACGCAACTGCTCCAACGGTAGGTAGCGAGCCGCCATAGCATTGGCGATCTCTCGGGCGAGGCCCAGCCGCGTGCGGCCGGCTTCGGTATCCACTACCAGTGTCTGTCCTCCCCAGCGCGCCGTCCGCTGCTGGACATGGGCGGCAGCGGTCAACGCTGCCGCGAAGGGACCAACTCCGGCCAGGTTGACATTGGCGCGGCCATCGCTGAGGAGTACCAGGAAAGGGATGCAGCCACCGCGTTGCCCGACGGCTCGCTCCAGCACACCGGCGGCCAGGTAAAGGGCCTGCGCCAGCGGTGTGCGACCGCCGGTCGGCAGCGTGGCGAGGAGACGCTCGGCCCGCTCCACGCTGTTGGTCGGTGGCAGCAGGAGGTTGGCGCCGCTGTCGCGAAACACGACCAGACCGACCTGATCACGCTTGCGATAGGCGTCCAGCAGCAGCGAGAGAATGGCGCTCTTCGTGGCGGCCATGCGATCAGCCGCTCCCATAGAGCCGCTGGCGTCGACCACAAAGAGGATCAGGTTACGCATGTGCCGGCGGTGGACACGTTCACGCAAGTCGCAGGGCCGGAGCCGCAGCGCCAGTGCCGGCTTCGGCCCCGGGCCTTGCCGCCGTGTCAACTGGTACGGCGCCGCCGCTCGTATCGTCGGCGCCAGCGCCAGATGTCGGAGGGGACCGCTCGGCAGCCGACTGCCGACGTAGCTGCCAAGGTCGTCGGCAGTTGCTGCTGCGCCAGGCCGCCCGGAGCGCGACACCGCCGGGCGGAAGGCCCGCGCCGAACGTGGGAGAGGGCCGGGGGAGACGATGGGGAACGGGCTATCGGCAGCCGAAGTCCGGTCGGGGGCGGGCGGGGAAGGCGATGTACTTTCGGCGTTGTTCTCGCCGTTCGTCACCGAGGGCGGTGGCGATGACCCGCTCTCGCTGTCGCCGCTGTCCGGCTGTGTGCTGTCGGAAGTAGAGTCGCCGGCTTCGGCACTGCCTGGTTCCGGCGCAGTGGCGCCGTGCTCCTCCAGGAGTTGCTGCAACTGTTCCTGATCGACGCCTCGCTGGTCAAACGGTTGGCGGCGCTTGCGATGGGGCAGGGCGAGTTCTGCCGCCTGTCGAATGTCGTCGATGGTGACGCAGGTGCGGCCTGCAAGCGCGGCGAGCGTGCTGGCCGTGCGGTGCATGACGATGTCGGCACGCAGGCCATCCACGCCGAAGGCCGCGCAAATGCGCGTGATCACCTTGAGCAGGCCGTCGTCCAGCGTGACGCGGGGCAGCAATTCGCGCGCTTGCCGCAGGCGCTCCCGTTGGGCCGCTTCGGCGGCCGCCCAGACGGCGCCGAACGCTGTCGGGTTGCGCTCGAAGGCGATGCGGCGGCGCACGACTTCCGCCCGCTCGTCCGGGTCAGGCAGACCCGCCACTTCCACCATCAGGGCGAAGCGGTCCAGCAGTTGCGGGCGCAGGTCGCCCTCTTCCGGGTTCATGGTGCCGACCAGCAGGAACTCCGCCGGGTGGCTCAGCGAGATACCTTCTCGCTCGACGTAGTTGCGGCCCATCGCCGCGACATCAAGCAGTGTGTCCACCAGGTGATCCTGCAACAGGTTCACCTCGTCGATGGCGAGGATGCCGCGGTTGGCGCGAGCGAGCAGGCCCGGCTCGAACTGCCGCCGACCCTCCTGAATCGCCCGCTCCAGATCGAGCGTGCCGACGACGCGGTCCTCGGTGGCGCCCACGGGCAACTCGACCATCGGCACTCGACGCTCCTGGCGGGGCAGCGTCTCGCCGCGGGACTGGCGCTCGGCGCAGTCGTCACACAGCGCCGTCGGGTCGTCCGGATCGCAGCCGTACGGGCAGCCCATCACCACAGCGATCTCCGGCAACAGGTTGGCCAGCGCGCGCACCGCCGTGGACTTGGCAGTGCCCTTTTCGCCGCGAATCAGCACGCCACCCAGGCGCGGATTGACGGCATTGAGGAGCAGAGCGAGTTTCATGGGCTCCTGGCCGACGAGGGCGGTGAAGGGGTAGCTGGGACGCTGACGGTTAGCCGGCATTGCTGCCCCTGCCTTCCAGGTCGCCCTCGACGCTCAAGAAGAGGTCGCGCAACTGCGCGCGTCGCTCTGGATCGGGCTTCGCCCAGAGGCCGCGGTCCATCGCCTCCAGCAGCCGCTCGGTCACGTCGCGCAGTGCCCAGGGGTTGCTCGCCCGGAAGAACGCCTGAACCGCCGGGTCCAGCGCGTAGACTTCGGCGGTGCGGTCGTACATCCAGTCGTCCACGACATCGGAGGTGGCGTCGTAGCCAAAGAGGTAGTCTACCGTCGCCGCCATTTCCAGCGCCCCCTTGTAGCCGTGACGCTGCATCGAGGCGATCCACTTCGGGTTGACGACGCGGCTGCGGAAGACGCGCAGCGCCTCCTCTTTCAAGTCGCGCACGCGGGCGCGCTGCGGATCGGAGCTGTCGCCGAAGTAGCGGCGGGGAGTCTTGCCGGAAAGGGCGCGGATGGTGGCGATCATGCCGCCGTGGTACTGCAGGTAGTCGTCGGAGTCGAAGATATCGTGCTCGCGGTTGTCCTGGTTCTTGACCGCCACGGCCACCGTCGCCAACTGCTCGCGGAAGGCGTCACGGGCGTCCGTGCCGTACTCCGTCGCCGTGTAGGCGTAGCCGCCCCAGTTGACGTAGGCTTCGGCGAAGTCATGGACATCCTGCCAGTTTTTCTCGTCGATCAGCGGCAGGATGCCGGCGCCGTAGGTCCCTGGTTTGCAGCCAAAGATGCGGTAGCCGGCGCGCTGCGCCGCCGCTTCCGGCGCCAGCCCTGCCTGCTGGTGGCGTTCCTGGTCCGCCAGGTAGCGTTTGCGGAGGAAGTTCTGCTCCGGCGGCTCGTCCAGACCGGCAACGGTGCGCACCGCCTCGTCCATCAGCGAGATCAGGTGAGGGAACGCATCGCGGAAGAAGCCGGAGATGCGGCAGACCACATCGATACGCGGCCGGCCCAGCTCTTCCAGCGACATCGGCTCAATGCCGAGCAAGCGGCGGTTCTCCGCTTGCCAGCGTGGGCGCACGCCGAGGAGGGCAAATACTTCGGCGATGTCGTCGCCGTGGGTGCGCATGGCGCTGGTGCCCCAGATGGAGAGGCCGACTTGCTCCGGGTAGCGCCCTTCCTCTTTGAGATGGCGCTGCAGCAGTTCCTCTGCCAGTTGGCTGCCCACGCGCCAGGCGGCGAGACTGGGCAGGGTGCGCGGGTCGACGGCGTAGAAGTTCCGCCCGGTGGGCAGGACGTGGGCCATGCCGCGCGTCGGCGCGCCACTCGGTCCNNGCCGGCACGTAGCCGCCGGCCAGCGCGTGCAGCACATTGTCGATCTCCGCCTGGTTCTGGCGGAGGCGCGGCACGATCTCGCCGCAGACGAACTGCAGCACCCGCGCGATGTCATCGGTCAGCGTCTGGTCGGGGCAACCAGCAGCGACTGCCCTGCCTGAGCTGTCGGTCGCTTCGTTGCCGGATGTTGTGACCAGCACCTCCCGCAGCACGCATTGCACAGCCTCGGGGGCAAAATCGTATTCCTGCAGGCCTGCCAGGAGGCGGTGACAGAGCGCGTCCACGGCCTCCAGCGCGTCGGCATGGGAGGCGAACACACTGGAAACCGGAGCGCCGTCTGACGGCGCGTGTGGTTCCAGCCGCTTTCCCGGCGCTTCCAACAGAGCGTCCAATGACAAACCGAGCGCCGTGGCGACGCCGGCGCGCAGGCTCGGGATCTCCAGATTGGGGATACGGGTGAGACTCTGCAGTAGGCCGGTGAGTTGCTCGCCGGTTGGGACCTCCCCCAGGGTATGCAGGCCGTCGCGGATCTGGGCGCCGGTGAGTTCGCACAGGTAGCCGTCGATATCTTCCAGCAGGTGGGCGAAGTCCTTGCCCCGCAGTTCGGCGATGGCGACCGGCGTGCCATCCTCCGTCAGTTCATCGTCCCAGGCGTGGGTGTGGCCGTCGTGGCTACGCGTGAGCATGACCTTGAGATCGGCGTCCAGCTTGGCCTTTTTCAGCAACTCCCAGATCTGCTGCTGGAGCAGGGGCAGCTTGCTCGGATCGAGCTGTTCCACCTGGTAATACTCGTCCACCAGTTGGGCCAACTCGGCCAGCTCGGCGTAGCCGCCGGCCGTCGTCATCGGCGGGGTCATGTGGTCGACGATCACCGCGTGGGTGCGGCGCTTGGCCTGGGCGCCTTCGCCGGGATTGTTGATGATGAAGGGGTAGATCAGCGGCAGGTCACCGAGGAACTGGTCGGGATAGCAGGTCTCCGCCGGGCCGATGCTCTTGCCGGGCAGCCACTCCAGCGTGCCGTGCTTGCCCACGTGGACGATGGCGTCGGCGCCCCAGCCTGCCGGGTCGCGCAGCCAGCGATAGAGGGCGTGGTAGTGGTGGGGCGGCGGCAGGTCGGGCATGTGGTAGATCAGGTTGGGGTCCATGCCATAGCCGCGCGGTGGCTGCAGCGCCACGAAGACGTTGCCCAACTCTAGCCCGGCCAGGGCGACATGGCCATCGTGGACATAAGCGCTGCCGGGCGCTGCGCCCCAGCGCTCTCGCATCTCCTGCTGGTTTTTGGCCGGCAGTTGCTCGTACCACTGGCCGTACTGCCTGGCGTGAACCTGTCCGGCGGCCTGCGCCAGTTGCGAGGGCGTGAGCAGTTCCGCGTCGTAGGAGCAGCGATCGATCAAGGCGTGGAGCAGCGCATCGCCGCTCTCCGGTACGTGTTCCACCCGGTAGCCGGCCTGCTGCATGGCGGCAAACAGGCGGAGCAGGGAGGCCGGCGCGTCCAGCCCCACAGCGTTACCGATGCGCGAGGCCTTGGCTGCGGAGTTCGTCAGGACGAAGGCGACGCGCTTCTCGGCGTTGGGCTTGCGGCGCAGCACGGCCAGCCGCGCCGCCAGACCCACCAGATGCGCAATGCGCTCCGCATCGGGCGCGTAGTACACGGCCGTTGCCGCTGCGCCTTTTCCACGGCGGGCCGGCGCGGCATCGCCGCTCGTCTCTCCAAGCTGCTCCTTGAAGGAGACCGGCACCCCGATGATGCGACCGTCGAACTCGGGAATGACGACATTCATCGCCGTATCCAAGGGCGACAGGCCGCGCGCGGACGCTTCCCACTGCGGGCGGGTGGAGGACGCGGTGATGGCCTGGATCACCGGCACGTCGAGCTCTGTTAGGGCCGTTACCGACCAGCCGCTCGGCGTCGGCCCATCCGGGCTGACACTGCCCATAGCGAAGCTGGTGGTGTTGATGATGACATCGACGGCTGGCCGGCCGTCCTGCAGGAATAGCTGCATGGCTGCCGGAAGTGAGTTGGCTGTTGCCTCCTGCTCGTCACTGCCCTCCTTGAGGGAGTAGGTGTACACGGGAAGAACGTTCAGGCCGCCCGCTTCACAGGCGCGCACGATAGCGTCGACGAAGGCGGTGTTGCCGGAAAGCAGGTGGGAGCGATAGAAGAGGATCCCCACCGTTGGCTGCGTCGCGTTTTGCCTTGCCTGGAAACGCCCGATGGTTGGCTCAGGAATATCAGGGTGGTAGAGGCCATGGCGTGGCTGGGGCTCGGGGGCATCGTAGCCGAAGCCGCCCGCCAGCAGATGGTCGGCCAGGAAGCGCAGGCAGTACCCGTAGTTCCTGACACCGCCCATTTGCAGGTAGGCGAAGGCCTCGTGGGCCACCGGCACCCCCGTCGTGGAGAGCGCAGCGAGTTCCGGGTCCAGCGCATCGGTCCCGGGCAGGCAGATCAGCCAGACATTCTGCTCCTGCGCCCAGGCCACGATGCGGTCGAGGCCGTGCCGGAAGCTGGCGCGTCCACCCAGCAGACGCACGATGATGATGTCGGCGCGTGGCAAGACATCGTCCAGAAAGATGTCCACGTCGGCGTCATTGCGAAGGTGGCTGGGGTTCACGACATGCAAAGGCGGGAAGTCGGACGGCAACAGTTCAGCAACGCGCTGAAAGGCCAACAGGTCGGTATCGGCTTGTGTCAGCACCAGGAAGCCGCCGCCGCCGACGGCTCCCAGCGCAGCGTTCGCTGCATCACCGCCGGCACGGGTTACTTGCGCGCCGGCAGCCCGCGGCTCTTCATCCCAGGCGAAGGAGGTAAACATGTTGTCGGTGAGGGCTGCCGGCGGCGGCACGTAGCTGTTGGCGGCGAGCAACTGCTCCATATAGTCGTAGAGTGCCAACACCTGACCGTCACTGTTCACGGAGTGGAACCAGAGGGATCGGCCATCGAACATGAGCATGGCGACATTGAAGAGCGTGCAGGGTCCCAGGCAGCCGCCAATGGTCAAATGAATGCGGTTGCGCAGCTTCCGGCGTTCCCACTCGTTGTGATACAACTCG
>DHIZ01000027.1:368-3322 GCA_002404055.1 Chloroflexi bacterium UBA4733 | reverse complement strand
ACCAGATTGCGCGACCGCCGTTGGGATACAGGCATAGTCAGGAAAAGCCCACCGCCTTTCACTCGAAGGTGTGCTGCTGGAAACGGCGTCAGGCATTCTGACTGGTGACGGCAAAACGTCACTTACAGTTGCGGGACAGTGCCGGCTTTGCACCGGCTTTCCCTGAGCACCATTGTCTCTTCAATTTAGATTCGATAACCGACTGTACCAGCGCCACACCTGCCCGTCAATTTGGGAGCCATCGGGGCATGTACCGGGATTGTGGCCGCTGTCGGCACAGACCTCAAAACGTTGCCCACCGGACCACGTGGCGTCTCCCAACTCCCGTGGCAGCGGCCTGGCGTAAGCTGCAGGAGCTGGGCCGGGGCGCTCCAGTTGATCCCGTCTTCCGCTCCCGCGCCGGCGGGCATCTCTCTACGGTGCAGGTATGGCGCATCGTCCGCAAGGCGGCTCGGGACGCCGGCATCCTGACCGATGTGTCGCCCCATTTCCTGCGGCACGCCCACGCCAGCCACGCCCTTGACCGCCAGGCGCCGATTCACCTCGTGCAGCAGACCCTTGGGCACGCGAGCTTGCAGACGACAAGCAAGTACACGCACGCCAAGCCCAACGACAGCAGTGGGCGGTACCTGGGACTGGGAGAGCTGTAGTGTTCCAGATCCTGGCACAAGTCGTGTATGCTATCAAGAGTATAGAGGAGTGGAATATCTCGTGACAGCACTGCTTGAGCGATTGAGTCCGCCAATCGCACGCGAGATGCATTTCCTTCGCCCGCCGGTTGTCACAGACAGGAATTGGCCTCCCGCTATTGATCGGCTGAGCTTTCCACATAAACCAGCTCCAACCGGTCCGGCCGACCACTCCGCTGAAGCGATCGACGCATTCATCGCCGACGTACTGCGCTACTACGGCCACAAGGGGGAAGAGCTGTCGCGCATCACGATCACCATGAATTTGAAGCCTGTGGACCCGAGTGTGAAGGAGCATCCAGATCCGTTGTCAATCGTCGTGCGCCGAGCGCCCGGAATGGGGGGGTTTATGGCTCGCGCGAACGTAAGCCTGGCCTTTGGTCATGGCGACACTATCGGGGAGGCCTTCCACGACTGTCTTGAGGATCTCAGCTACCGAGCGCAGTTCCTAGAGGATAATCGGTCCCGGCTCGGTCCCGGCCCGGAAAAGGAACTGCGTGACCTTGACAAATGGCGAAACGCGGGATCAGTAGATGCCGGCGCTGCGCTCGGACGTTGAACGTATCCTTGAGCGTGTTCTCGGTTTCCAACGGGAAGAGGGAGACCATCATCGCTTCCGCCTTGAGATTGGTGGAAAAGTGATTGCCAATACCAAAACCTCCCACAGCCACACGACTATTGGTGATCCTCTCCTTGTCTTATGATGACGGTACACTGGCGACGTTGTGGTAAAAATGGGTCAAAGCAAAGGAGGCTGCCACCTGGAGCGCTACTCCGTGATCGTGGAGAAGCAGGACTTGCAGTTCTGCAGTGCCCACTTCATCCTGCATAAAGGTGGGCGGGAACCGTTGCATGGGCACAACTTCCATGTCACCGTGATCCTGGAAGGCGACCTGACAACGGACCACTATGTCATCGACTTTGGCGATGTCAAAGCAGCCGCTCGCCGGGCTTGTGCTGCCCTTGACCACCGCGTCCTGTTGCCGGGAAGAAGCGACGACATCCACCTGGTCGCAGCGGGGCAACGCATCTCCGTGTTGCATGGCGCCGACCTCCTGTTTGTCCTCCCCGTCGGCGACGTCTGCATCCTGCCGCTCGCCAATGTGACGACGGAACAGCTCGCCCGATATCTCAGTAACGAGATCGTCGACCTCCTGCCGGCAGAGGCGCAGCAGTCGCTGCAGGTCATCGAGGTACACGTCGAAGAAACGCCCGGCCAGCGCGCCACGTACCGCCGCCGACTGCGCCCCGCCTGATCCGATGGCTGTCCGCATACATAGTCGCGGGTTCGTGGGAACCGGGATGTTCAGTCTTGAAGTTCTCCAGGGGCTCGCTCGCCTACCGAATGCCAAGGAACTTGTGGGTGCAGAAGACGGCGGGTCGCCCGGTATTCGCTCCTTCCCCCTGCAGGGTATAGAAAATCTCTTTGACGGCGTAGGCCATAGCTGATGCTCCTCAATCGGTCAGGACCGTCCGTAGATCTCGCTGCCGCTCTCCCGGAACTCGCGGGCCTTCTCTTGTAGACCCACCGGGATCACCTGCTGCTCGTCCAAGCCGTGCTGCTCTGCGTAGTCCCGGATGTCCTGCGTGATGCGCATGCTGCAGAAGTGCGGGCCGCACATTGAGCAGAAGTGCGCCGTCTTGGCCCCTTCCGCCGGCAGTGTCTCGTCGTGGTAGGCGATGGCCGTTTCCGGGTCCAGTGACAGGTTGAACTGATCGCGCCAGCGGAACTCGAAGCGTGCCCTGGAGATGGCATTGTCGCGATCCTGCGCCCCAGGATGCCCTTTGGCCAGGTCGGCGGCGTGGGCGGCGATCTTGTAGGCAATCACGCCATCCTTGACGTCTTGCTTGTTCGGCAAGCCCAGATGCTCTTTCGGCGTGACGTAGCAGAGCAATGCCGTGCCGTACCAGCCGATCATGGCCGCGCCGATGGCCGAGGTAATGTGGTCGTAGCCGGGCGCAATATCGGTGGTGAGCGGCCCCAGCGTGTAGAAGGGCGCTTCCTGGCAGATGGTGAGTTGGCGGTCCATATTCTCTTTGATCAGGTGCATCGGCACGTGACCCGGCCCTTCGATCATGACCTGGACGTCGTGCTGCCAGGCGATCTGGGTCAGTTCCCCGAGCGTGTCCAGTTCGGCAAATTGCGCTGCGTCGTTGGCATCGGCAATGCAACCGGGGCGTAGTCCGTCGCCCAGCGAGAAGCTGACGTCGTAGGCGCGAATGATCTCGCAGATCTGGGCAAAGTGGGTGTAGAGGAAGTTCTCC
>DHIZ01000027.1:0-240 GCA_002404055.1 Chloroflexi bacterium UBA4733 | reverse complement strand
GTAGAGGAAGTTCTCCTGGTGGTGGGCCAGGCACCAGGCCGCCAGGATGGAGCCGCCGCGCGAGACGATGCCCGTCAGGCGTTTCGCCGTGAGGGGAATGTAACGCAGCAGGACACCGGCGTGGATGGTGAAGTAGTCGACACCCTGCTCGGCCTGCTCGATCAGGGTGTCGCGGTACACCTCCCAGGTCAGTTCCTCCGCTTTGCCGCCGACCTTCTCCAGCGCCTGGTAGATCGGCAC
>DHIZ01000080.1:66696-78964 GCA_002404055.1 Chloroflexi bacterium UBA4733 | reverse complement strand
GGCATCCAGCAGCAGCACCGCTGCTTCGACCGCCCCGGCCACCGTCGCATCATCCAGCGCGGCGAAAGCCACGCCGGCTAGCACTAGTTCCACACAAGCCGCTGCGCCGACCAATGCGCCGAAACCCACGACAACCCCGGCCGCCGCCGCATCATCCAGCGCGGCGAAAACCACTGTGCCGGCCAACGCTCCGAAACCCACGCCAACCCCCGCGGCGGGCGAAACGCACAAGGGCGCCGCCACGACGATCGACCTCTGGTACGGCTGGGGCGGTGCCGACTCCATTCAGACCTGGGGAGTGCTCGGCAAACAGATGGGGCAGGACCTCACCGGCTTCAACGTCCACTGGGAGGTCGCCAACAACAACACCAAGCTCCTCACCGCCATCGCCGGTGGTAGCCCGCCGAACGTCGCCTTCGGCAATGCGCCCTACCCGGAGTTCTGGGCCCGGGGCGCGGCCAACCAACTCGATGGCTTGATCGCGAGGAGCAAGGTGACCACCAGGGCCGATATTGCCGCCCCCTACTGGGCATATGCGAGCTACAAAGGGAAGACGTACGGCGTCCCCGCCGGATCCGCCTTCATGGCCTATGCCCTCTGCCTGGATATGACCAACCTACAGAAGTATGGTATCGATCCGAAGACGCACTCCTGGGATTGGGACACGCTGACCCAATTGCAGCAACAACTCACGCAAACCGCGTCCGACGGTAGCATCGCCATGATCGGTTTCGACCCGCTCGACGCGATGGGCGGCGCTGCTTCCGGTGGCAACCCCTTTTACTGGGCCCAGGCTTGGCAGGTCGACTACTTCGATGAGAACGCCGGCACGTTCAACTACGATAACGAGCAGTTCATTGCGGCGATGACCACCGTCAAGAAGGTCCGTGATATCGCCGGAGGCCCACAGAAGATATCCGGCTTCTACAAGAGTTACGGCCAATGGACGGATAGTCCGGCCGCGGCGTTTCCCGCCGGAGTCGAAGATATGGAGATCAATGGCTACTGGACGCCCGGAACGCTTGCCCATAGCGCCCCTCACCGCGAGTTCGCCTACACGTGGGCGCCCGTTCCAGCCGCACACAAGGGCTACAAGTTCCAGTCCACCGCGAACCATAACGCCTTCATCCCGAAGGGGGCAAAGAACATCGACCAGTCGTTTCAACTCATTGAGTACCTCGTCGGGGACACGGCCGAAGAGATCATGTTCAATGGCGAGGGATGGGTCGGACCCCGCCAGTCATTCCTTCAGAAGGTGGACGTTAGCAAGTATCACGGACTCGACTTCTACATCAACTCGGCCAAGCAAAACGATAAGCTCAACGGCATCCTCTCCAACCCCATCGAGGGCTTCTGCGCGACGCAATGGAATAAGGCGCTGCAGAACGTGCTCTACGGCAAGTCCCAGCCGAAGGATGCTCTGACGCAACTGCAGCAGCAGGTAACGAACGAGATGCAGCAGCAGTTCCCGAACGGGTAGGGCTACCGGACGCGAGCAGCAGCGTCGGACGGAAGGGCTCGATGGCCGGGCCCGGCCAGGGTGGGAGAAGGGGAGACGATGAAACTTTGCGCGAACGTACCGGGGGACAGTTCCCAGAAGATTGCCGCGCTTCGGCGGCTGGGCCTCTGGGGAACCGGGCTGGGCGTTGACCTCCACTGGAGCGCTCCAGAGGCACGGAGGCAGGTGGAGCCCTTCCGCGCTGCCGGTATCGCGGTCGTCCAGGTCGGCTGCTACCGCAACCTGGTGGCAACGGATGAGTCGGTGCGTGCAGCCGCGATTCGGGACGTCGGTCAGGCGATGGAACTCGCTGGGGAGATGGGCGTCCCGGCGGTCATCTGCGGTGGCGGACACCGCCATCCCGACCACGCGGCTGCGGTGTTTGCTGTCCATCCAGACACGTGGTCGGACCGTGCCATCGACGTACTGGTCGAGAGTTGTCGGGAGATCGCTGCCACGGTGTCTGCCCTTGCCGCGACGCTCTGCCTGGAGCCGTGGGCGATCACGACCCTCGACTCACCCGCGCGGCTGGAGGAGGTGATGCGTCGGGTTGACCATCCCAAGGTCGCTGTGGAGTTGGATCCGGTCAACATGATGACCATTGATCGCTACGCGGATACCGCCGGGTTCCTGACTGAATGCTTCGACCGATTGGGAGAGAAGATCCGTCTGGTCCACGCCAAAGATACCCTGCTCAAGCCCGAGCCGTTCACCTATCATATGAGCGAGGCGGCGCCCGGCGAGGGTGTACTGGATTTCCGGACCTTACTCGAACTGATGCAGCGCCTGCCTGCTGACACGCCGCTGCTGATTGAGCACCTCTCGGACGAGGGGACGATCGCCAGAGCGCGCGATTACATCGCTGGCGAAGCGTCGCGCCTCGGCTTCGTCTTGACCTGAGTGGCGGTGTCTGACGCGATCAAAGGGTGAGTGGGAGAAGTATTATGCTACGGCTTGGCTTTCATACGGATGCCTTCAATAGCGCCTACTGGAGCTTTGAGCAGTGTCTGCAGTGGGCACAACGGAACGACGTCCACTACATCGAGTGCGGCACGATAGACGGCGTGAGTTGGATACATGGTCTCGGCTATCAGCCGCATGTCGCGCTCTGGGAGGACCCGCAGCTCTTACGGAGGAAGATGGAGGGCTACGGCGTTCAGTTCTCCCAGCTTGACGCTGCCTTTCCGCTCTCGCGTCCAGAGGGGATCACGCTGGGCGTGGAGTACGTCCTCCGGACGATCCGTTGGGCGAAGCTGGCCGGGTGTCCCATGGTCGATACGACAGATGACCGGCAGAAGCCGGCAGGTATGACGGATCGCGAAGTCCTTGACCAGATGCGCTGGGCGTACGGCCAGATTCTGCGGGTAGCAGAGGCCTACGGCATTACGGTCAACATCGAGCCCCACGGCTATTACACGACCAGGCCGGAGTGGATGGCGGAGTTGTTGGCGTGCTCGGACTCCCCCTACCTTCGCCTGAACATGGACACCGGCAATACGTTCATCGCCGGTGCGGATCCTGTGGCCTATCTCCGACAATTCCGAGACAAGGTGAGCCACGTCCACATCAAGGATGTCAGCAGCCAGTTGGCGGCGGCGATGCGCGGCGAACTCACCGGCATCGCCGTGAGCCACTGCGCCGTCGGCGAGGGGGTGAATGGTGAGAGCATCCGTCAGTGTGTCGAGTTCCTTGCCCGCACAGGTTTTGACGGGGTGTTGAGCATCGAATGCGAGGGGCAGGGTGGCCCGATGATTGAGCGCAGTCTTGCCTGGATTCGAAGTGTGCTGCGCCAGATTGAGGCAGGTTCAGGGGGCCCGGGGTTCCCCGGAACGTCGACCTCAAGCTGAGCACGGCCGCACTGTTGCGGCCCGGTACGGATTCTTGTGTTGCCTTTAGCGGGAGGGACCTTACGTCATGAGCAAGCAGTATCGCGTCGGCGTTGTCGGCTGCGGCGACATCGGCCGCCAACACGGCCGCGCCTACCGGGCGGTGGAATCGGTTGATCTGGTCGCCGCTGCGGATGTCAACCCGGGAGCGCTGGAGGCCTACGGCAAGGAACTGGAGATTCCCCATCTGTATGGCAACTACCACCAGATGCTGGAGCAAGAGCGTCTCGACATCCTCAGCATTTGCACTTGGCCGCAGACCCACCTCACCATCATCGGCGACGCAGTGCGCCATCCGCTCAAGGCCATCTACTGTGAGAAACCCCTGTGCATGAGCCTGGGTGAAGCGGACGACATCGTTGCTCTGACGCGGGCGGCCGGCATCCCGACGATCGTCGGGCACCAGCGGCGCTACGTTGATCGCTGGGCGAAGGCCAGGGAGATCGCCCACAGCGGGGCGATCGGCGAGATCGTGCGCCTGGAGGCCGCCTGCGAGAAATGGGACATCTTCCAGTGGGGCACCCACTGGGTGGATATGCTTCGCTTCTACAACAACGACGAGCCGGTCGGGTGGGTGTTCGCGCAAGTCGACCGTCGTTGGGATCGGATTAACTACGGTCACCGCCTGGAGACCGAGTGTATCACGCTGTTTGGCTTTCAAAATGGCGTGCGCGGCTACATCGAAACCGGCGACCACGCCGCCGGCTTCTACAACCGCATTCTCGGGACAGAAGGCACTATCGAGGTGAATCAGCCGCACATGCCCCTCCGAGCGCGTGTGCGAGGGGAGCGCGACTGGATCGTGCCGGAACTCAACGAGACCAGGAGTGGCATTCAGATTGCTGTCGAACATCTCCTGGAGACGATCGAGACCGGTGCTCCGCACCTGATGCACCTCGATTCAGCTCGCGCGACCATGGAGATCCTCATGGCCACCTACCAATCAGCGCTGACCGGAAAGCTCATCGAACTGCCTCTCACGGTGAAGGACTCCCCTTTTGCCGCGCTGCTGGCTCGCGCAGGTATTCCACTGGTCGTCGCTTAGTCGAGATGTGATCGCCACGACGCGCCCCTGGGTAGACGATGTCAAGATGATTGCGCATCTGAGAGGATTGGGGACATGACACAGTTCGTGTGGCAAGCTGAAGCTGGCGTGTTGCAGTTTCAGACCGAACTCATCCAGGGGAGCGTGCGTGCAGATGGCGCTCGGCAAGCGGTCACGGATCTCGTGTACCGACCAACTGGGACCAGAATAGATCGGGAGATGATCCTCGCGCTGTACCGCTTACTGTGCCGGTCAGGCTGGATGGGTGAAGCGCGGACGATGCCGCATACGGCAAGCCGGACCGATGATGGGATCGAGGTCGTCTGGGCCCCGCGCCTTGGCCATCAGGTGGAATTGCGCGCTCGCTTTGCCATCTGTGAACCGGGTCAGATCGACTGCACCATTGAGGTGACGGGCCAGGCGCATTATCCAGACTATGAAGTGTTCGTATCGAACTACTTCACGACCCCTTTCCGACCTGGCGGCTATGTGGGACCAGTTCGGGGCGAGCAGTCGACAGCGCCGCTGCAGATCCAACCAGAGGCAAACAAGGTGTTTCGTGACATGTACGTTGCCTTCCCCAGAGATGAACACGCGGCCCAGCTCATTACCGATGGGCGTTGGCAACGCGGCCGCCACTTCACGCGCTTCCTACCAGCGCGTTACTACGGTCTACCAGTAGGGTTTTACAGTCAGTGCGATGGTCCCATCGACGTCCTACTTATGGGACTTCCGCGAGATGTGTTCGCGGTGAGTATGGCCTACGCGACAACCGATCCGACGGACAGCGTGGGTCAACACAACTCCCTGTATCTTTCCCTGTTTGGGCGAGACCTTCATCCTGGTGAAAGATGGCAGACGACGGTCCGCCTGACGGTTGGAGCCTTCAACCGCGATGTCCGTCAACATCAGGCGCAATACGAAGAGTTTCTAACGACCTACAGCGCTCAGCCGGGGTCCGTGGAGATGAGCATGTGATTGTCTTCCGCGATCTCCCGTTCGCCTCGGTGGAGCAGGCCGCAGTGCCGGCGGCGCCACAGCGGATGCTTCGGGTCCGGCAAGCTATGCTATGTCCATGGCAACGATGCTCTATGTCCGTTCGGGCGGTGCCGACCAGGTCTGGCACATCATCCGCCACCCGCCCCGCCGCGAGGATCCGGTGTGGTCGCACCGCCCGGCACTGTGCGGCGCGTACGGGACCGGCACCCCCTGGAGCAGCCAGGCTAGCTGGTACGAGCATGTCTTCATCCGGCAAGGATTGCCTCTCGGGAAGGTCTGTCCCTACTGCCAGGAGCACACGGACCCGACGCGGCCTAGGCCCGCCCCATCGGGAGAGCTGGGGCCGAGCAAGTAAACGCCCGGAAATCGCGCCAGGATGTGGCCCGCTTTTTGCATAGTGCCCTGCGCAGATGGTTCCATTGGATGTACGGGCCTGTCTCGGAGGACTAGCGTGATGCTGCCACCGTCCCGAGCCGTTGCCGGCCTGCTGTCTTCCTTGCTCATCCTCACCAGTTGTTCGGTAGGCGCCACAGCATCTAACGGCAGCGGGTCGCGTTCAGCGGCCAGTTCCCCCTCCAGCGTGGCGGCGGTGACGAGCAGCGCACCGAGCACGATGGCTGCGCCCGTTACAGCAAGCAGTGTTGCTGCAACAACCACAGTACTGACGACGACAGCTCTCTCTGAGACTTCGGCGGGGCAGCGCAGTACGGCGACCCCGGTCCAAACGGTCGCCGGTATCCCGACGCCGGAGCTGGTCGCCGCCAGCGTGCCGGTTGCAAACGGCCAGAGTACCCTGGCGACGGATTCCATCATCAATGTCGCCAGGAAGGACACGCCGGGTGTCGTGCAAATCACCAACGAGCAGGTGCAACTGGGTTCCCTCGCTGGCAACCAGGTAGTGCCGGCTGGCGTGGGCACCGGTATCATCCTTGACGCTCAAGGTCACATCCTGACGAACGACCACGTCGTGCGCGGGGCACAAAAACTCGTCGTCGCCCTCGCCAGCGGCACACAGGAATACCCGGCGACGCTCGTCGGAGCCGACCCGCGGACCGATTTGGCCGTGATCCAGGTCAGTGGCGCCAAACTCTCGCCGCTGCTCCTTGGCGACTCCAGCAAGCTTGTTGTCGGACAATGGGTGGTGGCTATCGGCAACGCTCTGGCGCTACCGGGTGGTCCAACGGTCACAGCCGGTGTCGTCAGCGCCCTGGGTCGCACGGTCCAGGAACCGCCGATCCAGAGCGCTAGTGGTCAGAGCGGAGCGACGAGCACTGCCCAGGCTTCGATCGCCGGTCCGTACCTCTTCGACGTCATACAGACGAGCGCGCCGATCAATCCCGGCAACAGCGGCGGACCGCTGGTGGACCTCGATGGCCGCGTCGTCGGCATCAACACCCTGGCGGCCGTCCAAACCGAGCCCGGTGGCCCGCAGGCCCAGGGAATCGGCTTCGCCATCGGCATCAATACCGCCAAAAAGATTGCCGACGCACTGATGGCGCAGGGCCACATCAACTACGCCTACCTCGGCGTGAACGTGATCACCAATAGCCCGGCGCTGGCCGCCCAGTACGGCTTGCCGAGCGTCACCGGCGTTGTCGTTATCAGTCTGCCCACAGTCTCCCCGGCCGCGACAGCCGGCGTGCAACCAAAGGACGTCATCACCGCCATTGACGGGCATGCGATCACCGATACCAGCGTCCTTTCCGGCATTTTAGCGTCCTACAAACCGGGTGACAGGATCACGCTGACCTGGGTACAGGCCCAGGGCAACCAGAAGGTCAGCAAGCCGGTCACGCTGGGTCAGGCGCCACAGGCATAGCAGCAGCGGGCTCGATGCGCGGGCGGTTACGAACACCGCGCGAGGTCCAGAGCAGCCAGCCGGTAATGGCATAGGCCAGAGCAGTGATGCCGACGCCCCACCAGACAATCGCCGGGCGGAAGACGAACTCCACCAGGTGCCTGCCGGCAGGCGCTGCAGTCGCGAGGAGCAGCGTGTCGGCGCGCCGCAGCGGCACAGTCCGGTGGTCCAGTTGCACCTGCCAGCCAGGATAGTCGAGTTCGCTGTACACCAACAGGCCAGGCGCGCTGCTGACGTATCGGACGACCAGATAGCCCGGTTGCTGGTCGATGAGGTGCAAGCGATCGGGCGTGGACGGCTCAGCGACGGGCGGTGACGACCCTTGCAGCAGGGCATGACTCTGCGGCGCGAAGTCGTTGGATGCCAGCAACGGATACGGGTCGGCGCCGCGTGGCAGTACCCAAAGCTGGTGGACTAACGTGACAATCGGGCGTGACTCCGGCACGGCATAGAGGAATATCGGGTGCTTGCCGGCGCTGGCGCCGGCCGGAACCAGCCAGCCGTGGCTCGAAGCCTGGCGATTCGGCCGCCAATCTAACGTCCAGCGCACGGCCAGCAGTTCCCAGTAGCGGTTGGGCGATACGGCCGTGCGCAAACGGGCGAGCGCCCGTGGCCGTAGTTCGTCCATACCGTTGATGAGGGGCAACCGCCAGACGTAGCCGGCGTCGGAGGCCACCAACCCGTTGCTGTCCAAGCGGCCCGCCCACGGGTCACTGCGAACGGCGGCCAACAGGGCCGGCGGTGCATATGGGGACTGGGCGCCAAGGCGTAAGTTTCCGCCCCAGCCGGAAGGCGCCACACTTGCCCAGGCCAGCAGCGCCAGGCAACCAGCCGGCACCGGCCCCAGCAGCGCCTCTTGAAAGCGACAGGCGAGGAGCAACACTCCGGCAGCAATCAGCACGACGTAAGGCACAATCAGCATATCCCGGGTAGGAAACGGCTGCGCAAGCAAGAGCGGCTGTTGGAGCCGCCACGCGCTCATGCTGATGCCCACTGTCACGGCAACCAGCGAAGCCCCCGCAAGGACACGCTGCAGCTGCCTGTGCAGGCGATCAACCTGGAGATCACCCGTGACGGCGGATTGCATTGGCGGCGCGTCCTGGCCGACGAACCAGGCCGCACCATATGCTGAGAGCACCGCTGCACTGAGCGCGCTCAGGATGACCGCCCGCTCCTGATCGCGGAACAGCGCATAGCCGGGGACGAGTTGATGGAACAGCGGATAGAGGAAGCCGTGCCCTCCCAAACTGAGTAGCCAGCCTACGGCCAGCATGAACAGCCAGAAGCCGGCCCCTCGCTTCCAGCCGGCCACCGCTCCTGCCAGCACCAGCGGCAACAACACAGGGCCGAGCGTGAGGGAGCGTGTGATCGGCCCGGTTGGAACAAGGATTGCCTTCAGGTCGGAAGGAGAAAAGCCGCCCGCCGCCTTCACATAGGGCAGTGCCGTCCGTACCGACAGCGCAGCGAGTTCTGCACTCGGCAAATATTGCGCTGCGGCAATGCCGCCGGCGAGGGCGAACGCGGCGGCAAGGGCCAGCACAAAGCGTCGCGCCGTCGGCCCTGGCGCGGCGGACGTTCGCCACATGTTCCGGATCAACACTGCGGACAGCGGCAAGAGCAACGTCGCCGCATACAGGAGGGTCTGGGCATGCCCCGCCAGGGCCGCCCAACCGCTGATCAAAGCCGTCAGCGCCAACCAGCGCCGCTGGCGTTCGTTACAGCGTACTGCCTCCGCCAGCCGCAGCAGGCAGTAGGCCTGCCAGGGCAGCCAGGCGCTCGCTTCCAGGATGGGGAGTTGTTGTAACGGGTAGGAGGTCATGTAACCGCCGACAGCGTAGGCGATGCCGGCCAGGACACCGCCGGCGACACTCCTTGAACACCATCGCCCGAGAGCAAAGGCGCCCGCCGCCGCCAGCAGCAGGTGAAGTGGCAGCAGCCATTCCAGGACTCCCAACGTGAGCGCCCGGTGCAGAGCAAGGAGCAGCCCGTGCAGGACGATGTGTGGCGGATACCAGAAGGCAGTCTGCAATTCCGCCAGGTAGGGGTGCCCGCCAAAGGTGTACGGATTCCAGAGCGGCAAGCGCCCCCGTTCCAGTTCCGCCACCGCAAAGGCGTGCAGGGCAAAAAACTCGCGGGTGAAGTCGCCGCTGGCAATACTCGCGGGCGCCCAGGGGTTCCCCAGCGGCCAGCAAAAGACGAGAACGACACTGACCAACAAGGTAAGTCCGGCATGCCGACGCAATGACAGTCCTATTCCAGTGGAACCAGACGGAGTGACTGGGCGCGTGTTTCCACTGCAGCGATCGCGGCCAGGGCTTGCGGCAAATCGGGATGGAGGAGCGCGCGGTACTCGCCCAGGCGCCCGGCGCTGTAACAGTCCGTTTCTGGAGGAATGTCGTCAACGGCGGCCGGATGCAAGACCCATTCGGTCCACCTGCCGCGGACGTGCCTGGTCCACTCGAGCAAAATGCCAGCATCGCCCAGAGCATCGCCCGCCGTCAGCGACCAGACGCAATCAGCCCCGGCGAACTGCTTCCAGCAGCGACGTGAACGGCGTGCCCACGGTCCCAACGTCACCTGCGCTACCAGCGTTCGCATGCCTCCGCCATCCGGCCACTGCGGGGCGCGGCAGCGTGCCGTCATGCCATGGGCGCCGGCGATTCCTGCCGCAATTGGCGCCAGGCGCGGATGCAACTGCACGTGGTGGTGGCCATCCAGATGTCTGAACTGCAAGCCGAGGCGATGGCCCTGCTCAACCTGTGCTTCCCATTCTCGCCTTACCTCGTCCAAAGCGATGCGACCGGTAGCTAGCCGACGACAGAATGCCCCGAGATTCCAAAACGTTCCTTGCTGAGAGACCAGTGACGGCACACGATCCGGGCCGGTGACGGGGCGGCCGCACGTCAGGACGAGGTGGATGCCGACGTCTAGTTGTGAGAAGCGCCGACCCATGGCCGCGGCCTCTTGCGCTGCACTGCCGTTGGCCATCCAACTGGCTGCCGTCAAGACTCCCCGACCTGCCGCCTCGGCGACCGCGAGATTCACTCCCACCGACATGCCGAAGTCATCCGCCGTAATCGTCAGTCGCCGATATCCCGCTGATCGGTCCTCTGCTGTGGTTGAGTCAAGCCGCATTGCGCTCCCCGAACCTGAACGTATCAAGAAAAGGTATAGGGCATGGTAAAGCATGCGTAAAGCCCGCGTCCAAAAGTACTAACACTCAGGTGGCAATGGCTGGCGCACCAACCACACACGATTTCGCTCGGCTCCTGGGCTGCTCCGTGTCGTTGACGCCTGACGACGCTGCTCGTACCCTTGCATAAGACGAGTCGTACCGTGGGGAGAGCGCATGAAACTGGCCGGTAAGGTTGCTTTAGTGACGGGTGCAGGTTCCGGGATCGGGCAGGCCATCGCCATCCTGTTTGCAGCAGAAGGCGCGCGTGTCGGGGTTGGCGACTACGCCGTGGACGGTGGCGCTGCCACGGTCGACAGCATTCGCAAGGCTGGCGGTGAGGCGGAGTTCCTGCAGCTCGACGTCTCCAGGAGCGCCGACGTGCAACGAACGATCAACAGCGTGCTCCAGCGCTGGAGCCGCCTCGACATCCTCTGCAACAACGCCGGCATCGGTGTCGCGGCAACGGTGGTCGACACGGCAGAGGAAGATTGGGATCGTACGATCGCCGTTGACCTCAAGGGCGTGTTTCTGGGCTGCAAGTACGCCATCCCGGCGATGCTTGAACACGGCGGCGGCGTCATCGTCAACACGGCGTCGGTGGCCGGTCAGGTTGGCGTGCTCAACCGCGCGGCGTACTGTGCAGCGAAGGCCGGGGTGGTCGGTCTCACCAAGTCAGTTGCCGTCGACTACGTCACACAGAACATCCGCGTGAACGCCATCTGCCCCGGTACCGTCGACTCGCCCTGGATTCAGCGCATCCTGAGCGCGCAGCCGGACCCGGTCGGTGAACGGCAACGCATGGTGGAACGCCAGCCGATGGGGCGGATGGGGCAACCGGAGGAAATCGCCAGGGCTGCTCTCTACCTGGCTTGCGACGACAGTGCGTTCGTGACTGGGACTGCCCTGATCATCGACGGTGGACTGATGGCGCGGTGAACAACTCAGCACGCCGTACACTTGCACATGCTTGATGACAGGTCGTTCAGTCCCCCGCCGGCTCGGGTGGGGAGCGGAGCCCAGCGCCGGGTGCCCTGGGGTTTCTGGCACATCGTCGCCATCCTCGGCCTCAGTATTGCCGGCTGGCTGGTCGCCATCGCGCTCGTGATCGCAGGGCTAGTCCTCGTTCGAGTCGGGACGGGGAGCATGCCGAGTATGGACACGCTTGGCTTTGGACTGGTTCTGACTATCCTGCTCTACCTGATCCTCTATCTGGCGATTATTGTCGTCGTCCGTAGTTGCAGGGGCTGGGACGACCTTGGCTACCGCGCACCGGGCTGGCGGACCATGCTCGGCGTTGTGGCCTTCCTACCGATCTGGTATGGCGTGCTGTTCGTCGCCGGCGCTGCCTCGGCTTACGTCATCAACCATGGCAAGCCGATACCATCGAACGTCACCGAGCTCTTTGGCCCAGGCGGTCTGAAGAGCGTCAGCCCTGCCGTCATCGTGCTCGTCCTCGTTGTGGCAGCAGTCGTCGCGCCTGTGGTGGAGGAGGCCCTCTTTCGCGGTGTCCTCTACCAATGGTTACGCGGACGGATCGGTGTTGGGCCGGCGGTGGTACTGGATGGTGGGCTGTTCGCCTGCGCGCATCTCGTCTCCGGCATCGCCGGCCTCTGGAAGCTCTTGCCGGTGCTTTTCGTCATGGGCTGTCTGCTGGCGATCGTCTTCCAGCGTAGCCGGAGCCTGTTTGCTTCCATGGTGCTCCACGGTACGAACAACGGCCTCGCCCTGGCCTTCCTCCTGGTCACGCTGCAGCGGTGAGGCTGACAAGCAGTGCCGCGACTGCGGGCCCACGAGTGGGCCCGCAGTC
>DHIZ01000080.1:354-66642 GCA_002404055.1 Chloroflexi bacterium UBA4733 | reverse complement strand
CGGCACTATCGCTTACTCTTCCAGCGCTCTGGGCTCCTCGGGTGTCTGGAGCACCAGCGTATCGGACTCGCGACGGCTCGGCAAGCGGCGGGAGACCTGCCTCTGCACGAAACCGAGCGCGCGCACCCAGGGCAGGTTATCGACGCGCGCCCTCTTGTAGGCCTTGATCAGCGCGTGCGATCCGATGATGCCGTCCTCCAGTTGCTGCACATAGGCCGCGAGGCCCTCCAGGTGCATGGCTGCTTCCTCCCGTTCGCGGGTAGAAGCAGCAGTGTCGTAATTCTGCAGTACCAACCACTGCGTGCGCGCCCGGTCGAGGCTGCGACGAGCGATCGCCAGGTCGCGCGACCGCTGCTCGATCAACTCCTCTTGCTCGTCGATGAGCTCGAGCAGGCTGCTCGAATCCACGCGCTCGTTCGGCATAACACCCCATCCTCGCCGGCTCACCTGGGCTGAACGAAGGGCCGGTAGCGAAAGTCCCATACTGCACCTCTTTGATGCTAACAGCAAATATAAACGGCGACCGATTGGCAGTCAAACGATCTCACCGGTACGACTGCTCCCTAGCAAGCGGTATGCCAGTATATCGCGTGCCACCAGGGCGACAAAGGCCGGGAGGGCCAGCATGCGTCGGGCGCGCCAGGGCTGCCGCCAGAGTCGATACATCCATTCCAGGCCGGCCCGTCGGAACAGGTACGGCGCTCGCGGTGTCACGCCGGCCAGAAAGTTGAAGGCGCCGCCGACGCCAATGCCAACAATGGCGCTGGTCTGCGCCAGGTGGCGAGCGAGCCACAGTTCCTGGGCGGGTGCTCCGTAGGCGACGAGCAGCAGGTCCGGCTGAGCGTCCGCCAGCCGCCGCAGTATCTCGGCAGCATCGGCTGGGCGCGGAGACCCGGCCCAGGTTCCAACCACGCGCAAGCCTGGCGCGTCTCGGCACAGGGCGGCGGCGGCCTGCTCGGCAACACCCGGCGCGGCTCCCAGGAGGAATACGCGCCACCCTTCCCGCGCCGCCCGCCCGGCGAGCGCAAGCACTAGGTCGGACCCTGTGACCCTTCCGCGCAGCGGCGTGCCCAGCAACCGTGCGGCAATGACGACGCCGACGCCATCTGCGGTAGCAAGCGCGGCCAGCCGAAGGACAGCCCCAAACTCCGGCCGGTGATGGGCGGCGACCAGAAACTCTGGATTCACCGTTACCACCTGATAACGCCCGCCTGCAGCGATCATCGCTGCAATCCTGTCGACAGCACCGGCTTGATCGACAGCAGCGACCGGTACGCCGAGGATGACCGGGGGCCGGGGGCCGGGGGCCGGGGAGGGAGGCGAGCTGGCAAGCATGCGATGCGCAGCGAGGTACAGGGCCGCCGATCGCAATCGCGGCCCTACACTCCAAGCCACGCAACGTTGTTCTCTTGCTCTAATCTCCTTCACGTCTCCCTTCCTCGTCCCCGACCCCTGGCCCCCATCGACCAGTCGCCAGACAGGCAAAAGACGGCGGCGCAGAGGGCGATAGCGGCGGTTTCCGCGCGCAGGATACGTGGGCCCAGGGTCACCGCGTGCAGGCCATGGTGGGATGCCAGTGCGACCTCCTCAGCGTCCAGGCCACCTTCCGGCCCGATCATCGCCGCCACGGTCCGCGGCGTGTGTCTGGCTACGAGCGTGGTCAGGTCGGCGCCGCCGTGTTCGGAGCAGCACAACGCCAGGTCGGCCTGGGATGCAGCGCTGCAGCCGGCGAGCAAGCTGATCGGTTCGGCCACCACCGGCAGGAAGCCCCGGCCCGACTGCTCGAACGCCTCCCGGACGATGCTGCGCCAGCGTTCCGGCACCCCTGCATCCGAGGGTCGCGCGACAGAACGCCGGCAGAGCACCGGCGTGATGGCGACGACGCCAAGTTCCGTCGCCTTCTGCAAGACCATCTCAAAACGGGGTGCGCGCAGCAGTGCGGGATACAGGTGGAGACGCACGACCGCCTCGGCCGTGCTGGTGGAACGCTCCAAAACCCGCAGGACGACCCGGCGCGCCGTGACGTCCTCCAGTTGACACAGCGCCTCACCGCCTTGACCATCGCTGAGGATCACCTTATCGACGGTGCGCATCCGCAGGACGACGGCGATCTGGCGGGACGTTGACCCCTGCAAGACCACAGTGTCGGCTGCAAGCGTCTGCGGCGTCACCAGAAACCGCTGCACTCAGGTCTCGCGCTGCAACCGCAGCGCGCGCCAGTCGCCTTCCGCCAGCCGCTCGACGGGCAGGAAGCCCAGTGCGCCAAACGTGACCATCAACTCCAACTCCGCCGGCTCGATGATGCCGGAGAGCAGCAACTGACCGCCCGGCGCGACCGCCGCTGTCAACTCCCCCGCTAACAGTGTTAACACCTTGGCCACGATATTGGCGACTACCACGTCAAACGGCGGGAAGGCTCCGGCGCGCACCACTTCCAACGAGCCTTCAAGGGCGGTGACACGCTCGCTCCGGCCATTCACGCGCGCGTTCGCTGTGGTCACGCGGACCGCATCGGGACTCGTATCCAGTGCCAGCACGGCGTCAGCGCCCATTAAGGCGCCAGCGATCGCCAGCACGCCTGACCCGGCCCCCACGTCCAGCAACCGTCGGCCGTTCAAAGGCGTGGTCTCCAGCAGTTGTAATGCCAGTCGGGTCGTTGGGTGCAGACCGGTGCCGAAAGCATTGCCGGGGTCCAACCGTAGCACAATGTCGTCCGGGCCGCTGCTGAACTCCTCCCATGTCGGCCCCAGCAATAGGCGCTGTCCGATTCGTTGTGGCCGATAGTACTGCCTCCAGGTATTCGCCCAGTCTTCCTCACGTACCTCCCGAAACGTGGGACCGACCAGCTTGCCTGGAGCGATCTGAGCGACGTGCCAGACCGCCGCTTCGAGGGCCTGGCGGCCCTGGCTGACATGGGCATCGACCGGCAAATACCCGCGCAACGTCACTGGCCCGGCGGGCCGACTGCCGTCCCATCCGCCGTCACTGTCGGCAGCTTCCAGCGATTGCATCGCGACGACGCCGTCAGGACAGTACCGGCGCAGCACGCCCATGAGTTCTTCTGCGGTCTCCGCGTCCGCCTCTACAGCGACCTCAAGCCAGCTTGCCTCGCCGCTCATCGTCCCCGACCGCGGGCTTTCGAACCCTGACCACGCGCGGAGAACGACCCGTCGGTCTCGTCTGGTTCCAGTAGCAGTTGGAAGCAAATGACGGTCGCCGCGGCCAGGAGCACTAAGGCCCCGGCCGCGACCATGAGCCAACCGGCGTACTGTTGATCGTCGATTGGCCGCAGGCCCCACAAGGGGTGGACATGGACAGGCAGGCTGTAAATGGGCTGCGGCACGAGGGCCAGGATGAACCCCAACGCCTTCAATACCGAGCTACCGACGAAGAGGTACAGCAGCTTGCCGAGGCCGGCCAGTTCACGGTCCCAGGTGGGGAACGGTTCGATCACCGGCCACCAGAAGATCAGGGCGGCTGTGAAAATGGCGAGCCCGATGCCGAAGCGGTACAGCGCATTCACCAGTGTCGCGTCGAAGACGACCGGCAAGTAACAGAGGAGCAGCACCCCAAGGAAGACGACCACTGCTCGCGCCGGTTGCGTCAGAGCCTTTAGGAGGCGGCGGGAGCGACGATGCACGAACAACGGGAGCAAGGCCTGGCGAGGTACACCGAGCAACAGCAAGGGAGGCGCCGCGAAGGCAAGGAGGACGTGTCCAGTCATTTCCGGCAATACGCTGCCCCCCGGCAAGACGCAAGCAAGCCAGAAGCAGCCGACTCCGCCGGCAAACACCGCAGCTCGGGGCCCACGGCGCCCTGGAAGCGGGCGGTTACTGGCTTGCGCTCGCCGCATACCCAGGCCGTAGAGCACGCCGAGCAGCGCAGCAATTGCGGACGCGGCCACTATGGGGAGCGCTATCACCGTCGTTTCCGCCTACCTGTCCAGTACACGACCGACGCGACACCCGGTGGTGCGCTACCGTGCCAGTTCATAGTACCAAGCGACGCCGGTTACTGTCGCCCGGCCAGCGGGAGTCCTATGGTCGACTGGTCAGCGATTGCGTGTTCGGCATGCCGATCAACGCACACTGATTGCTGATCTTGCAAGGCAGCAGCGTTTCGGCGGGTTGCACCGACCAGTCGGCGGAGAGGCCACTTCGCGCGTCGCGCACCGTCACCGAGTCGACAGTTTGCGCGTCTGCCAGCAACATCGTGATCAGCGCCCCCGCCTGCTTAAAGTCCAGGGACGACGACACCTCCTTGCCGCCGCTGGGGATGACCACGACCGCCTGAACCAGCGATTCGATGGCGGTACTACCGGTGGGCAGCACGGATATTTGCAACTGCAACTGGGTCAGCGAGGGATGGAATGAGGCCAGACGTACCGTCAAATCAGGGGCGAGGGCGAAAGACTGACCAGCGCGGACCGCACTGCCGTGGCTGCCGCAGGCAGCAAGTAGCGTATCGGACAAGGTAGCGATAATCACCCGAAGGAAAGCGCGCATTGGTGCCTCTCAGGCTACCTCATCAACCAGGAACGACCCGCGGAACATTCAGGTGAACATCCTTTATCATACCGCGAATCTGGCCGACCTGAAAGAACCGACCGTCACTCCGACGAGAAATTCACATTGGCAAAGACACAGCAGTATCACTGTTACGTCCCACATGCCAACGCAGGAAAGCCTCCATACAGGCGTCCAGTTCCCCGTTGAGCACCGCCTGGACGTTACTGGTTTCGAAGCCCGAGCGCAGGTCCTTAACGAGTGTGTACGGGTGCATGACATAGTTGCGAATCTGGCTGCCGAAATCGGCAGCCACGTACTGCCCGCGCAGTCGCGCCGCTTCAGCTTCCTGTTCCTGGATACGCCGTTCCAACAGCCGTGAGCGCAGGATATTCAGCGCGACTTCCCGGTTTTGCAGTTGGGAGCGCTCGTTCTGACACGTCACGACGATGCCGGTCGGCAAGTGCGTCAGGCGAACCGCGGAGTCCGTCTTGTTGACATTCTGGCCCCCCGCCCCCGTCGAGCGGTAGGTGTCGACCCGCACCTCACTGAGGTCTATCTGGATCTCCAGATCCTGCTGCACTTCCGGCATCACCTGCACCAAAGCAAACGACGTGTGACGACGGCGGGCCGAGTCAAATGGTGACAGGCGTACCAACCGGTGCGTCCCGCGCTCGGCCGAGAGGTAGCCGTAGGCATAGGCCCCGCGCACGATAAGCGTAGCACTCTTGATGCCGGCCTCTTCACCCGCTTGCTGGTCGACGAGCTCCGTTTCAAAGCCATGCGTCTGTCCCCAACGCAGGTACATACGCAGGAGCATTTCCGCCCAGTCTTGCGCCTCGATGCCCCCGGCGCCGGCCGAAAACTCCACAATGGCGTTGTGCGTGTCGTACTTGCCTCCCAGCAGAAGGTCGAACTCCATGCTATCAAGCCGGCGGCTCGCCTCCTGGCTCTGCCGATCAATTTCGGCGGCGAGGTCAGGATCGCCCTCCGCCAGTGCGTCCAGCTCCTGCAGTTCAGCGATGTCCTGTTCGACGCGCTTCCAGCGGCCAACCTGATCGTTGAGGACCGTCAGTTCCTGGTTGATGGCCTGCGCCGAACGAGGCTCATCCCAAAAATCCGTGGCCGCCGCCTGGGCGTCTAGCTCCCGGATGCGCTGCATCTTAGCAAGTAAGTCAAAGCCGCACCTGCATCTGAGCGGTGCGACGCGCCAACTCAGCCAACAATACGGAAACGTCGGACATAATGGTCAACACCATTTTCTTTCGAACGAGGGCTATTGGCCCTTTGACACACGCTCGTGCATCGGGCTAGAACGCTGAAACAATATACCACCGATCCCCTACGATCACGGCGCACGGTCGCTTACCCACGCGCGCGGCATCCGCCGGAGAATTACTCGCCCTGCCAGGCGGCGGCGACGCGCTGCAGCAGCGACTCTTCCTCCAGGGGTCCAACGGTGCGTGGATCGAGCAGGAGCGTTTCACGATGGATGCGTCCAACGACCGCCGGGGTCCCGCTGCGCAGGCGGCGTGCGAATGCCTCTACATTCGGCGCCGCCAGCGCCACCAGCGTCGTTGGCAAGGTCTCTTCCGGCGCTGCGCCGCCGCCGACCGTCGATGCACCTGAGCGTACGGTCGCCGGTATTCCGGCACCGACGAAGCGCGCCACCCAGCCGGCGGCCTGGGTTGCCAGATCTTCCGGCTGCCGGCGCAGCATGCGCCAGATCGGCACTGCTTCCATCGCCTCACCCAGGAGATAGTGCCGCAGCGTTGCCTCCAGCGCGGCCAGACTGAGCTTATCCAGGCGCACGGCCCGCGCCAGCGGATGGCGAGCAAGGGTACTCACCAGGTCGGCTCTGCCGGCAATGAGACCAGCCTGGGGACCACCCAACAGTTTATCGCCTGAAAAACAGATCAGGTCGGCCCCGGCCGCGACACTCTCCTGCACCGTCGGCTCGTGCGCCAGGCCCACGGATGCCGTATCCAGCAGAGCGCCGCTGCCCAGGTCGTCGATGAACAAGACGCCACGCGCATGGGCCACGTCGGCCAGCTCGGCCAGCGCCGGCTCGTGGATGAAGCCTCGCTGGACAAAGTTGCTCGGATGGACGCGCAGTATCGCCGCAGTTTCCGGCCCAATGGCCGACGCAAAGTCGCGGACGTAGGTACGATTGGTGGTGCCGACCTCCACCAGGCGTGCGCCGCTTTGCCGGAGCACATCGGGAATGCGGAAGCCACCGCCGATCTCGACAAGTTGGCCGCGGGACACCAATACCTCCCGTCCGCCAGCAAGGCCGGCAAGAGCGAGAAGGACCGCCGCTGCATTGTTGTTCACTGCCAGGCCGGTCGTCGCGCCGCTGACCGCAGCGATCAACCTGCTAATGCCGGCCTGACGGCTTCCCCGCTCGCCTCGCTCCAGGTCGAATTCGAGGTTGCTGTAGCCGGAGGCAACGAGCGCGATGGCTTCCAGTGCTGCTGTCGACAGGGGCGCCCTGCCCAGATTGGTCTGGAGGATCACCCCGGTGGCGTTGATCACAGGCCGCAACGCCGGCGTGCGTTCGGCGGTTACCATCACCGTCACCCGCGCTGCCAGTTGAGCGGCGTCTTCAGCAGGCTGGCCGGCGGCAACGTCGGCGCGCGCTCCGGCCAACACCAGCCGTGCGGCAGCCGTTAGCCGCTCGCGTTCAGCGGGCACACCGGAAGGCGTTCCCTGGACCCGGCGCAGCAGGGCGTCCACCGATGGCAGGTCGCGGTAGCCGGGCATCAGCGGGCGCCCTCGCTGGCGTCTGGACCCACGGCAGCCCGTATGGCGGCAACCTCCTCGTCTGACAGGGGGTATTCGGAACCCCCAGCGTTCACTTGTTTGGCGTAGATGCGCGTCTCCGTCCGCGAGTGTAGACCGGTGATGACGACGCCGGTGCCGGCATCGTCCAACAGAGCGATCACGAAACTCTGATCACCACCGGTGTCCCGAAACGGGTTGAAGCGAAGCACCTTTACATGTCGCACGGCGCCTGAGAGACGCTGTTCTGTCTGGTCGAGCCGTCGTTCCAGCTCCAGGGTGCGGTCATAGACATGGCGAAGCTGTAACTCTTGTTCGCGCAATAACTGATCGAGGCCGTGCAAACCACCTCCACCGAGCGTACGCGAGGCGCGGCGCACCTGCCCGTTTTGTCGCCACAGCCAGGTTACGCCGACCAGCGAGCAAATGGTCAGGAGCACAACGACCGCTACGGCAACGATGAGGCCATCCATCATCGCCTGACTTACCGCTACCACGCTCAATCTCACTGGCAACAAACCTCCGACGGACCGCGGTGCGCATTATACGCCGCCGGGCGGCGGCGAAAAAGCGTAATGTCCAGGTAATGAGTGCAGTAACACGAATCGTAACAGTTGGAGGCTATTGTACTTGTATTGAGAACAAGGAGCAGGAATCAATGATCGAAATCGGAATGACGGTCCTGGGCCGCGACGGCAAGCCTATCGGCTGCGTGGCGCAAGTGCTGCAGGACGAACCGGGACTTCCGCCGGGTCTGGTGATCACGATGCCTTCCCTGTTCGGCCTGCGCCATCGGCGCGTCACCCTCACCACCTTTGATGTCCGTGACGTGCTGGAGGGAGCCGTTCTCCTGCGCATCTCTCGCTGGGACGCGAACAACCGAGCCAGCCAGAATTCCTTCAACTCGCTTCGCGCGCTTGCAACAGCGCGGCCCAGCCTCGGCTTGGCGTCGGCGGGCACACTCGGCCAGCAGGTATAGGGAAGGGGCCGCAGGCTGTAGCCTGCGGCCCTTCTGTCGCTTAATGCCCCGCAACAGTCCTGTAATACGGTTGGCGCTACAGCGCGGATCACCCACCGCTGGGCACCGCCTCAGCGAGTCCTAGGCCAATCCGGCGATGGCTTTCGTCTGCTGCAAAGAAGCGTCAGCATCGTTCTTCGGGCGGTACTCCAGGCCGATGTAGCCGCTATAGCCGAGGTCATCGATGGTCCGCAACACATTGGCGTAATTGATCTCGCCAGTTCCAGGTTCGTTACGGCCCGGGTTATCCGCAATGTGAAAATGGCCAATCTTGTCGAAAAAGGTCGTGATGTTATTGATCAGGTTGCCCTCAGTGATCTGCTGATGGTACACGTCAAAGAGCACCTTGATCGCCGGACTGCCCACCTCGTCGATGATCTGGAAGCTCTCCTCCGAGGTGGAGAGGAAGTAGCCCTTATGGTTGATCAGGATATTGAGCGGCTCGACCACAATGGTGACACCGTGCTGCTGGGCGCGCGGCGCCAGCCCCCGCAAGGCGTTGACGATCGCTGCATGCTGCTGCTCACGTCCAACGCCGGCCAGTTGCTGGCCAACCGTCACGATGACCGTCCGGCAATCTAGCGTGTCGGCAGCGGTGACAACGCCATCGAAGTGCTGCAGAAACGCCGCATGGTTGGCCGGGTCAACGATCGCGCCGGGGCTGGCGTAGGCGAAGCTGGACACGGCCAGGTGATGCTCGGCCTTCGCCCGGGCAATCGCCGCCAGGTCCTTGTTCGTCCAGCTCCAGAACTCAAAGGCCGGTAACCCGGCGGCCGCGACGCGGGCGATGCGCTCCTCCAGCGGAAGCTCCCGGTAGATCATCTCCACACATGCTGATAGACGTGTCATGCCTTCTCCTTGCAACCGTACCCCGCGTCAACCGGCTGACATCCTGTGCTGTCCGCCGCTGCGCCACTCTGCCCTCGCCATGCCCTATCATCATTGCATGCCCTATTATGATTGCATAGTGTCGGCGGGAAGTATAGACCGTGGCGGCCGCCGCCGGACACGCCGGCAGTCTTGAGGAAGCGTATGGCGATTCGCCTCACCCGCCGCCAGGCATTGCTTGCCGGTAGCGCCCTGGCGCTCGCCGGCTGTGGCGGGGCGCCAACAGGGGGCAGCGGCGGTGGACCGGGTCAGGTCGTGGTCTGGTACGAGACGGGTCTCTCCATCGCACCGACCATCAAGACGCTCATTCAACGCTACAACGCCACGAAGCCGGCCGTTCCGGTTGTTGACCAGCCCCAACCGGACCTCTCCGTGAAACTGCTGGTGGTCGTTGGCGCCCACGACGCGCCCAACGTCGTGATATACTCGCGCTCGCGCGCCTGGCCACTGGTTAGCCGCGGCGTGGCCTTCCCCCTGACCGACTTTGCCCATCGTGACGCTCTGACGGGCGACGTGTTCAGTCCCGGCTTCTGGCAGGGCGGCGTCCTGAAGAGCCAGCTCTGGGGCTTGCCGCTCGGCGGCGATACCAACCTGCTGGCCTACAACGTCAAACTGCTGGCGGCGGCCAACGTGCAGCCTGCTCCATTCTGGTCAACAGCGGCCTTTTCGGCGGCCTGCACCGCGTTGGTGCAGCGAGATAGCAAAGGCCACCTGCTCCAGACGGGCGCGATCCTGGGGCAAAGCGTGCCCTTTGAGGTCTGGCTCTGGCAACAGGGTGCCGACATCCTCTCCGCCGATACCAAAACGCCGGCATTCAACAGTGCCGCTGGTCTCAAGGCACTTAACTGGTTGCTGGCCAACCAGCAGGTCAACGGCGGCTCAGCCGAAATCGGCCGGCTGGTCTCCCTGACGACCATGACTGAGGGTGTCAATGGTGTCTTCAGCCACGGCAAGCTGGGTATGCTGCCGGTCACCTACAGCGCCTTCCGACGCATGCTCAGCCAATCGCCGCAGTTCCCGCTGCACCTGGCGACGATCCCCACTATCGATGGCGGCCAGCCTTCCAACGCTGCCGACGTAATCTACGCCTTCTCCCCCCAACAGGCCACGTCGCCCGAGCCGGAAGGCGCCTGGCAGTTCATCAAGTGGTTGGCTACCAATCCCGACGCGCAGGCTGCGATGATCGTCGGCGGCGTGATGCCCGCCCTGCAAAGTGCCCAACAGACGCCGGCCATCGCCGGCGATGGCGATGCCCAGCTCGTGCTCCAGGCGCTCAAAGTGGCGCGAACGCCGCAGGACGCCATCTGGGAACCGGAAGTTGCCGCCAGCCTGGAGATGGATGTCCAGAAAGCGCTCAACGGCCAGGCATCGGCGCAGCAGGCGCTCGCTGCGGCGAGCGCGCAGGCCCTGCACACGATTCAACAGGACGTCGCGATGGGTGAGTGATCCCACGGTCGTTCCCCCATGCGCATCACCGCCACGGCGTCGGGATGCCAGCGAAGTTCCGTGATACTGCAGTTGTCCACATGAAAGTCTAACGAGAAGCCCAGCACCTGGCGAGCGAGCCAGTGCAGGTAGCCGGTGATAACCCCGCCGTGCGTGACGAGCGCGACCGTCTGGCCGCGATGCTGCGCGGCGAGACGGTTGACGGTGTCCAGCACACGCTGATAGAAGGCGACGCGATAATCGCCGCCGGGCCACTGCCAGTCGGGGTGGTCCGGCAGGGTGTAGTCAATGTAGGGCGCCAGGTGGGGGAAATGGGCGGCGATCTCGCCAACCAGCACGCCTTCGGCTTCCCCGAAGTTCATCTCGCCCAGGTCGGGCTCGATAAGGTGCGGTTCCAGGCGTCCCAGCTCCGCGCACAGGATGGTCGCCGTCTCAAACGCGCGCGCCAGCCCGCTGGAATAGACGCCGTCGATACTGTCGTGCCCCGCCAGCCAGGCTCCCAACAGGTGGGCCTGTCTGCGCCCTTCCCGGTTGAGCGGCAGGTCGGTCACGCCGAGCAGTTGTCCCAGGCGATTGCCTTCGGTCTGGCCATGCCGCAGCAAAAGGACCCGCGTCGGCGGAACGATAGGCGATTCGTCGTCGTGTGCCAAAGACTTTCCATCCCATCCATTGTTGGTCGTTGAGGCGGATGCCACTGTACCAGGATGGCACGACGCCGCACCCGGTACCATGTCTCTATGCAGACAGCGCAACACGCATGACGACCGCCGTCCTGGGCGCCGGTGCGCTCGGGCTCACCCTGGCCTACCGCCTTGCACAGGCTGGGGAGCCGGTAGAAGTCTTCGAGGGGGCCGGCGAGCCGGGCGGGCTGGCGGCCGGCTTCCAGGTAGGGGGAACCTACCTGGAAAAGTTCTACCACCACCTCTTCGGCACCGACCGGGCAGCTATCGCCCTCATCACGGAGTTGGGGCTGGGCGACCAGTTGCTCTGGTTGCGACCACAGTCCAGCATTCTGTACCAGGGCGGCATGTACCCGATGGATTCGATTGGCGCCGTCCTGCGCTTTCCGCCGCTCAGCTTGCTCAACCGGCTGCGCCTGGGCGCCGTGACTGCCTACCTCAAGGTGGAGCGCAACTACCACCGCCTGGAACACATGACGGCCAGCGCCTGGCTACAGCGCTGGATGGGCGGCGAGCCCTACAGGGTCGTCTGGGAACCACTGATGCGCTCCAAGTTCGGCGCCCATGCCGACAGTATTTTGATGTCCTGGATGTGGGCGCGCCTGCACTACCGAACGGCCAAACTCGGCTACCTGCGCGGAGGCTTCCAACAACTGTACCAGCGGTTGGTCGAGGCGATACAGCGCCACGGCGGCACTGTCCACCTGGGGGAATCGGTCCGCCGCGTTGCCCCGCGTACCGCTGGCGGCTATGACGTGCTGACCGACAAGCGAAGCAGCGTGTTCGATCTGGTTGTATCCACAGCGCCGACCCACGTCACCTTCCAGTTGGCTCCCGACCTCCCGGCAGAGTTCCGCCAACAGTTCGATCAGGTCCTCGCCTACGGCGCCCATTGTGTCGTCCTGGAACTGGACCGCCGCCTGATGCAGCCGTACTGGCTCTGTATCAACGATCCGGGTTTCCCCTTCCTGGCCGCCGTGGAACACACCAACCTCATGCCGCCTGCCGACTATGCCGGCAAACACTTGCTCTACCTCGGCAACTACCTGCCCCAGGATGATCCGCTCTTCGCCCGCCCTGATGCCGACGTCGTGGCCGAGTTCATGGCCGCCTTGCCCCGCCTCAACTCGGCCTTCCAGCCCGCCTGGGTCACGGGCGCGCACGTCTTCAAGGCTCCTTACGCCCAGCCCATCGTCACTGCCGGTTTCCTGGACCACTTGCCGCCGAACCGAACGCCGCTGCCCGGCTTGTACATGGCAAACATGTTCCAGGTGTACCCCCAGGACCGCGGTCAAAACTACAGCATCGCCCTGGCAGAACGGGTGGCAAGGATGGTGCTGGAAGATCGTGGGTAGAGGGCTGGCGACTTCAGTCGCCAGCCCGACGCGCCTCTTCCTCCTCCTCAAACCCCCACGCCTCCCGGATCAAGTACAACGGGCGGCCCTTCACCTCGTCGTAAATGCGTCCCAGGTACTCGCCGATCACGCCGAGGAAGATCAACTGGATGCCGCCCAGAAAGAGCACGGCGACCAGGGTCGTGGCCTGACCGGCGACCGTGCGGTTGGTCAGGCGCAGGATGATGGTCAGGATGATACCGAGCACGCTGAGGCCGGCAATGGTGAAGCCAAAACTGGACGCCAGTTGTAACGGCAGATAGGAAAAGCTGGTCATGGCATCGATGGCGAGCTTCAGCATTTTGCGCAAGGGGTAGCTGGTGCTGCCGGCAAAGCGCTCCTGGCGGACGTAGGGGACGCCGGTTTGGCGGAAACCGATCCAGGAGGAGAGGCCGCGCATAAAACGGTGGTGCTCACTGAGACGGCGCATGGCCATGACTGCCCGGTGGTCCATCAGGCGGAAGTCGCCAGTGTCGTGGGGAATGTCGACGGCGGCAATGCGCGACAGCAGGCGATAAAAGACCTTGGCCGTCGCCAGCTTAAACCGTGTTTCGCCCTTGCGCGCCGCCCGCACTGCGTAGACGACCTCGTAGCCACTCTTCCAGGCGGCCACCAGGTCGGCTATCACTTCCGGCGGGTCCTGCAGGTCCGAGTCGATGACGACCACGGCATCCCCCTTGGCGGCGTCAATCCCGGCGCTGATGGCGATCTGGTGGCCGAAGTTGCGGGAAAAGCTCAGGATCTTGACGCGGGGATCGTCGGCGCGCAGGCTACGCATGATCTCCAGCGAGGTATCCCGGCTGCCATCATCGACCAGAATGAGCTCGTACGGTGCGTCGAGCGCCTCCAAAACGGCGCTGACCCGGCGATAAAAGTGGGGGAGCGTGGCGCTCTCGTTGTAAACGGGAGCGACGACGGAATAGGTCATGCCTGCTCCCCTCCTGGTAGGTCGGTACACTGGACCATCTAGACCATTGTAATGCCGGAAATGGTCAGCGTATGCCGACAGCGCGACGTACGTCGGGTCCGGGGTAGGCGAGTGACAGGCAATATGGCGACTCGGGCAGGCAACCTCCGATCAGCGGGGCAGTGGTTCGGACTGGTCACCAGCGCCATTCTCCTGGTGCTGATCCTGCACAAGGCGCAGAACTTGCCGGCGGCCGGTCAGGCCATCCAGGCCGCCGACTGGCACTGGTTGCTCGTTGGCGCGGTCCTCTACCTTGTCACGTTCCTGCCGCGTGGTCTGCGCTGGGGGCGGCTCCTCGCCGGTGTGCGATCCATCCCCGTGCTGCACCTCAGCGAGGTCGAAGCGATCGGCTTCATGGCGAATAACGTTCTGCCCTTCCGCCTGGGGGAACTGGTGCGAGCCTACACGATCGGGCGCAAAGCGAACGTCTCAGTGACGACCGCCTTCGCCACGATCGTTATGGAGCGCGTCTGCGATGGCCTGACGCTGGTCCTGTCCCTGGCAGTGATTGCCCTCTTCTACCCGTTTCCCGTGTGGGTGAAGCGAGCCGGCGCCGTGGCGGCGCTCCTCTTTCTCGGCGCGACGGTCTTCCTGGCGCTGCTCGCCTACCGGCGCGCAAGCGCCCGCCGGATCGTAGCCTTCTTCAGCCAGCCGTTGCCGGAGGCACTCGCCGCCAGGATCGCCGCACTCCTGGAACGCTTTGACAGCGGCCTGCACCTGCTACGCAGCCCGTTGGACGCTCTGGTCGTCGCCGCACTCTCGCTGCTCATCTGGGCGGTCGAGCTTGGCGTCTACCTCTGCGTGCTGGCGTCGTTCGCGCAGCCGATCCGGCAGGCAATTGGCGGTCCTATTCCCTTCCATGCGGCACTGCTGCTGATGATCCTCGTCAACTTCGGCAGCATTGTGCCCTCGGGCCCGGCCTACATCGGCACGTTCCAGGCAGTGGCGATTGCCGTGCTTACCGGCGTGAGCCAGGTCAGCGAGCCGGTGGCCTTCAGCATTTCCTGGGTGCTGTGGGCGACGATGGTTGTGCCGATCGTGGCTGTCGGCTTCGTCTGTCTCGCCGCCGAACAACTGAGCCTTGGCAGTCTGGTGGGGATGCAGCCCGTCGGTGCGGGCGGTCGTGCACCCTCCGTCGACTGGAAACCCAACCGCCACGACCGACCAGGTGGCTCCGGTTAGGCGTTCCTGCGGCACCCGAAGCGGACTACTTACCGCTGCTTCGTTCCCGACCTGACGGGGTTCGTAGTGCTTCGCCGCGCAGGGCCCATCCATCAACGCCAGACCAATCGGTCAGAATCGGCAGGCTCACGGCCTTGGGAGGGAATTCCACCCCGCCTTAAGGTGGATTGCGGGTTCAAGGCACCACCAGCGCCCCGTGTAGCACGACCACTGAGAGGATACCACGCCCGGTGGCGATCAGCCAAAACGCTGTTGGCCGGTACACTGCGGCACAGAGAAAGCGGGGCGGCATGGCCAACGAGCAGCAGTTCAAGTTGAAAACGCGCTACATCGCCACGCGCGGTGTCAAAGAGTACCGCGAGACGATCCCGAGCGTTGTCAAGGCGGATGATGTGGTACTGGAAATAGGCTGCGAATGGGGCACGACGACCGTGCTGCTGGCCCAACAGTGCCGGGAGGTCCTGGGCACCGATGTCAGTCCACACTGCATCGCCCGTGCGCGCCAGATGCATCCTGACCTGCAGTTCGCCGTGCTCGATGCCTTCGATGTGCGGGCGGCGCTCGCCTTCGGACGGCCCTTCACCAAGATCTACGTCGATCTATCCGGCTTCTCCAGCTACCGGGCATTGCTCGACGTGATCTCGCTCATGACGATGTACGCCACTGTGCTGCGGCCCGATGCGATGGTCATCAAGAGCGGGGCCTTGAAGCAGTTCGCCGCCTACTGCAGCGCCTGGCGTTCGCCGGTTGAGGGTGGATAATCGCCGCCGATCTGGTACGCTACCCTGGCTTCGTGGCGCCGTCCGATATTTCGGCGCCCTCTTCAAGCCGCTACAACACTATGTTCGTTGCCACTGCCCGTATCACCATTCACCTCCCGTACAGTCATTCCTTGAAGGATAAGCGCCAGACCGTGCGGTCCTTGATCTCCCGGCTGCAGCAGGTTGGCAACCTCGCGGCAGCCGAGGTGGATACGTTGGATAAATGGCAACTCGTCACCATCGGCATTGCCAGCGTCTCCAACGAGGGTCGCCATGCCGATGCACTCGTGGCCGGCGCGTTGAACGTGGTCGAGCGCTACCTGACGGAGGGCCTGGTGACGGACATCCAGACGGAGATCGTCAGCGTATTGTGAGCGGAGGGGGTGGGATTTGAACCCACGATGCCCTTACGGGCATACCGACTTTCCAGGTCGGCGCCATAGGCCAACTAGGCGACCCCTCCGGGGCGGAGAGGGAGGGATTTGAACCCCCGGTACCTTTCGGCACACCGCTTTTCGAGAGCGGCACCATAAACCACTCGGACACCTCTCCAGGCTGTCGTTCGAGACTGTACCATATGCACAGTAGCCAATGGTCCTACGCTTGCTGCCAAATCACGGGCAGCCGATTAAGGTTGACTTGACGCAAGTGCCGTACCGTTGGCTGCGATCCGGCAGGATACTCTGCTGTCGTGCATTTTGAGAAAGGGTCCCGCTCTATGTCGATTTCCTCAGTCGGCCCCGTTGCCTCTCGGCGTCTCTTTCTGACCAAAGTCCTGGCGACAACCGGCGCTGTAGCAGCGACCGGCCTGCTCGCCGCCTGTGGCGGCGCAGCGTCCGGCGGCGCCTCGTCCAGCGGTGTCAGCGCCACCGTAAGCGCGAACACGAGCACCGCGGCGGCAACCACCAGTGCCGCCGGCACCACCAGCGCCGTCGCTACGTCTGCCGCCGCCACCAGCAGCGCTGCAGCGGCGGCGACCACCACGGCCGCGGCCGCAGCCCCGGCCGCCAAGGCCGTCGAACTTAACTTCTATTATCCCGTCGGTGTCAGCGGCCCGCTGGCCAAGATCGTCGATGGGCTCACCAAAACGTTCTCACAACAGAATCCCGGCATCAAGGTCACGCCGATCTACAGCGGCGACTACGTCAGCACCTTCAACAAGGTGGAGCAGCAGGTGCAGGCCGGCGCACCGCCCGACGTCGCCATCATCAACGCCGCCGCCATCTACTCGCTCACCGATACCAAGGCCATCCTCCAATTGGATGACCTGATCAAGACCAGTGGCGGCAGCGCCTACATCAACGACTTCTTCCCCGCCTTCCTGATGAACTCGCAACTGAATGGTCAGACCTGGGGCATTCCTTTCCAGCGCAGCACCTTGATTAGCTATTACAACAAGGACCTGTTCCAGAAGGCGGGACTCGATCCCAACACCCCACCGAAGAGCTGGACCGACCTTGTGGACATGGGCAAGAAGTTGACCCAGAAGGACGCCAGCGGCAAGGTGACGGGCTACGGCGTCGGCTTCCCTTCGGATGGCACCAGCTATTGGGAGTTCCAGGCGCTGGCCATCGAGGCGGGTCAGAACGTCTTCAAGAACGACGCCGGCAACGTCGTGTATTTTAACGCCCAGCCGACCATCGATGCCCTGCAATTCCTGGTCGACCTCTCCCATAAGGACGGCGTCATGCAAACGGGCACCGTGTCCTGGGCCACATTGCCCACCGACTTTGACGCCTCCAAGGTCGGCGTGATCTACCACTCTACGGGCAGCCTGACATCCATCGTGACCGGCGCCAAGTTCCAACTCGGCGCCGCCAACTGCCCGGCCGGCAAGCAGTTCGGCACACCGACGGGCGGCGGCAACCTCTACATGTTCAAGGACAGCACGGCAGACCACAAGACGGCTGCCTGGCAGTTCATCCAATGGATGAGCACGCCGGAACGCGAAGTTGAGTGGACCATCGCCACGGGCTACGTCGCGCCCCGCAAGTCGGCCTGGGAGACGCCGGCGATGACGGCCTACATCGCCAAGACGCCGCAAGTGACGGTAGCCCGCGACCAGCTCCAGTACGCCCAGAACGAGCTCGGCACCCACAACATGGCGGAGGTGCAGGCGATTCTCAGCAACGCCATCCAGGCCGCCCTCACCGGTCAACAGACGCCAAAAGCAGCACTGGATAGCGCACAGGCCCAGGCGACGAAGATACTGGCGGCATATACGAGTTAGGGAGAGGTTCCCGAATGGCGCTCGCCCACGGGCAGCGACAGTGGCGCCGCCTGGCAGGCGGCGTTGCCCTGCTGCTGCCCGCGTTGCTCTTCCTCGTGCCCTTCACGCTCTATCCGGCCGTGAAGGTGCTATGGACAAGCTTTCAGCTCGCTGACCTGGCGCACCCCCGGGCGACCTTCACCGGCTGGAGCAACTATCGCTATGAACTCACCAGCCCAATCTTCCGGCAGGTCGTGCGCAACACCGTCCTCTACGTCGTCGTGACAGTACCCGTCAGCCTGGTCTTGGGCTTCCTGCTGGCCATCGAAGCCAACAAACGCCTGCGGGCCGTCGGGCTCTACCGGACGGCGATCTTCTATCCCAGCATCCTGCCGACCATCGGCGCCTCCGCCATCTGGCTGTTTATCTACGTGCCGGACTTCGGCCTGGCCGACCGGCTGTTTGCGCTGTTCGGGCAGCCCAGCCACAACTGGCTCGGTTCCGCCGCCCTGGCGCTGCCTTCGCTCATGGTCGTCGCCATCTGGAAACAGACCGGCTATTACATGGTGCTCTTCCTGGCGGGCTTGCAGGGCCTCTCCCGCGAGGTGTTTGAGGCTGCCGAACTTGACGGCGCCAACGGTCCACAGGCCCTCCTCCGCCTCACCCTTCCCTTGATGCTGCCGACGACCATCTTTGTCTCCACAGTCGCCATTATCAATGGCTTCCAGACGGTGGATCAACTGTTCATCCTGACCCAGGGTGGTCCCGCCAACAGCACCAACTTGTTGCTCTACTACCTGTACCAGGAGGGCTTCCAGAACTTCAACATCGGCCGCGCCAGTGCCGTGACGGTCCTGATGCTGCTCCTCCTGTTGCTGCTCAGCCTGCTCAACTATCGCTCCCTCGACCGCTTCGCCCACTACGACTCGTAGGTCGGAAGGGTAGCTATGCGCAGCGCTCGCCGTCTGGATGCCTGGCGAAGCGGCGTCATCCTGTTGCTCATCAGCGCGATCTGGATCGTGCCGCTCATCTGGGCCATCGGCACGTCGTTGCGGGCGCCCGACCAGCCGCTGGGTGATGGCTGGCTGTGGATGCCGGGCCTGCCCACGCTGGCCAACTACCGCGAAGCCTGGAGCGACGCCCCCTTTCTGACCTACTACATCAACACGATCATCATCGTGTCGGGCACGCTGGCCGTGCAGTTGGTCACGATCACGCTCTCCGGTTACGCCTTCGCCCGCGTCCAGTTCCCCGGTCGGGAGATCTTCTTCGGGCTTTTCATCATCCAGTTGCTCACGCCGATCACGGTGCTGGTCGTGCCCAACTTCGTGACGATGAAGGACCTACACCTCGTTGACCACAAGCTGGCGATCATGCTGCCCTATATGGCGTCGGGGTTCGGCACCTTCCTGATGCGGCAGGCCTTCCGCACAGTGCCGCAGGAACTGGAAGAGGCAGCGCGCGTCGATGGCGCCCGCTGGTGGCAGGTGCTGCGCCACGTCTACTTGCCATCGACGCGCGCCTCGTTGGTGGCCTTCGCGGTCGTCTCGATCACCTTCCACTGGAACGATTTCATCTGGCCGCTGCTCGTGACCAACACGCCGAAGAGCCGCCCGCTCACCGTCGGCTTGGCGAGCTTCACGCAAGCCTCCGAAAGTGGCGCCCAGTTCCCCCTGATCATGGCCGGCACCATCCTCGTCATGTTTCCGCTGCTCGTCGCCTTCCTGTTGTTTCAGCGCCAATTCATCAACAGCTTCGTGCGCTCCGGGCTGAAGTGACCTAACGCCGCTCTTGACAGCCGCTCTTTCGTCTGTTAGGATGCCGCAATCGGTTGCGGAACCGATTTTCTCCAGGCGAGGCAGGGCGAGTGGCGGAACGGGCGTTCAGCATCCACGACGTGGCGGAACGCGCAGGCGTCTCCGCCGCCACGGTGTCGCATGTGTTCAACGCTACTCGCTTCGTCAGCGATAGCACGCGCAGCCGTGTCTTGACGGCCATCGACGACCTGGGCTACATTCCCAGCGCGGCGGCGCGTAGCCTGCGCAGCCGCCGCACCCGCACGCTCGCGTTCGTCGTGTCCGATATCGAAAATCCCTTCTTCACCGAGGTGGTACGGGCCGCCGAGCGCCGGGCCGCTGAAGCCGGCTACACCGCGGTGCTGGGCAACACGGACGAAGAACTGGATCGCGAACGGGCGATCCTGCGGGCGCTGCTGGAGCAACGGGTCGATGGCGTCTTGCTCGCCCCCGTCTCGGGCGCGAACGAGACTGCCCACCTGCGCCAACTGCAAGAACGCGGCGTGCCCCTGGTCTTGCTGAACCGCCGCCTCCCCGAGTTTGCCGCGCCAACCGTCACCGCCGATAACGCGACAGGATCCTACGAGTTGACCCGGCATGCGCTCACGCTAGGACATCGCCGGATCGGCGTCATCCATGGGCGCCTCGACACCAGCACCACGCAAGAGCGTCTCTCCGGCTACCGCAGAGCGCTGGCGGAAGCGGGCATCGAGGAAGAGGCGGCGCTCATCATGCCGGGCGGGTCCAAGGCGGAGCCTGCCTGCCTGGCTGCCCACCGTTTACTGGCGCAGCACCCCCGGCCCACGTGCCTGTACGCCTTCAACAACCTGATGACGGAAGGCATGCTGCTGGCGGTCAGGGAAGCCGGGCTCGCCTGTCCCGACGAGCTCAGCCTCATTGGCTTCGACGATTTCCGGGCAGCGCGGACCGTGACACCAGCCCTGACCGTCGTCGCGCAACCGACCTATGAGATCGGACGCCTGGCAACCGAGCTCTTGTTGCGCCAACTCGACGGAGAGGCGGTGGACGACGTGCAGTTGCCCACTCGTCTCATCATCCGTGAGTCCTGCGCTGCGCCTGCGCGGGCCAAAGCTGAGATGGCCCTGGTGCGTGGAGACTGATGGAAAGACAACGGCAGGTGACGGCTTTCTGTGATGAGGCCCGGTCTGCGCCGGGCAACCGGCAGTCGCGATAGAGCAAGGAGATCGGTATGGCAACGGAGCTGGCCACATCCCAACCAAGCGCGCAGAAGAGCAGCGTCGTGTCTCGGCGCCAGGCACTCTCCGGCCTCGGCCTGGCCGGACTGGCTGCGGTGCTGAGCGCCTGCGGTGGCACGACCACGGCGACTGTTCAGTCAGCCTCAACCAGTGCGCCGGCAACGAGTGCTGTGCTGAGCAGCGCAGCGGCGACTACCAGCGCGGTCGCCAGCGCCCAGGCGACGAGCAGCCAGAGCGCCGGGGCGGCGCTCAATGGCCCGGTGTCGGGCAATATCGCCTTCTCCTGGTGGGGAACCGGCGAGCGGAACACCAAGACCCAGGCCGTCATGACGCTGTTCCAGAAGCAATACCCGCAGGCGACGATTCAGGGCGTGCCGATCGGTGACTTCACGACCTACTGGCAGAAGTTGACGGTGGAGGCCGCCGCGCACAACCTCCCGGATGTCCCCCAGATGCAGGTGCGCTACATTTCCGCCTATGACACGCGCAACGCGCTCAGGGCGCTGGACGACCTCACCGCCTCGGGCGTGATCGACGTCTCCGGCATCCCCAAGGTTGTGGTGGACTCCGGACGGGGACCCGATGGGAAGCTCTACATGATCCCCACCGGCTCCGCCACCAACAACTGGATGTATAACGACACGATGGTCAAAGCGGCTGGCCTTGCCTCACCAACGACCCTCACCACCTGGGACGCCATCCAGAAATGGCTACTGGAGGCCAAAACCAAGGCGCCCAGCGGCGTCTATGCCTGCGACCTGAAAGGCAGCGACGACTCGATCTGGTGGGCGTGGGTGTCGTCCAATGGCCAGAAGGTGTTCAATCAGGACGGAACGCTGGGCTTTCCCAAGCAGATGATGATCGACTATTGGAACTGGTGGGAGACCCTGCGCACGGCCGGCGCCACCGTACCTGCCGCCATGAACCAGGAGGAGCCGACCAGCAACGTGCAAACCTACCTGGCGACAGGCAAGGTCATGTTTGATGAGGCGCCCGCGAACCAGCTAGCGGCCTACCAGAACGCGCTGACCACCGCTGGCAAGGGCGCCATGCTCGTCGCCCCTTTCCCGAAGACAGCCAGTGGCAACGGTCAGGTGCTCGTCAACAACGGCCTATCCATCGCGTCGAACACCACCAACCTGGCTACAGCAGCCGCCTGGGTCAACTTTTTCACGAACAACCCGGATGGCGCGACGGCCTACGCCTCGGACAACAGCACGGTGACGGTCACCTCGCTGTTGGACGCGCAGATCGCCAAGGCTGGAACTGCAGCTTCTGGACAGCAAGCTTACCTGGAGTTCCTGAAGAGCGTCGTGGCCGGCAATCCCACGATCATCGACTTCCCGGCAAATTACAATGCAGTGGCGCTTGCCCTGAAGAACAACTACTCCAACGTCGCCTTCGGCAAGGCGACCGTCGCGGCGGCGGTGGATGCGTTTTTCTCTCAGGCGAACGCCGCCGCAGCGAACAAGTAGCGCGTCGGTGGGCGTGCCCCGACGCCGCGGCACGCCCTCCGACGACTGATCAACACGAGTCCATACAGGTGTGACATGAAGGAGACACAGGGATGCTGGCCGGGTCACCGACAGTACCAGCCCGAAAACGCCCAAGCAAGAGGCTCATGGGGAAGGATGGCCGCGTTATCTACGTGTTCCTGGCTCCCTGGCTCATCGGCATCATCGGCATCACCCTTGGCCCACTCATCGCCTCGTTGTTCCTGTCGTTCACCCACTACGACCTGTTCACCAACCCCACCTGGCTTGGCCTTGGCAACTATCGCCAGATGACCGCGGACCCTGCCTTCCTGCAGTCTCTGGAAGTAACTCTCAGCTATGTGGTGGTGTCGGTGCCCTCCATCCTTATCCTGTCGCTGGCACTGGCGCTGGCGCTGGACCGGGGCATGCGCGGCCTGACGGTGTACCGTGCCCTGTTCTATCTGCCCTCGTTGCTGGGTGGCAGCGTCGCGATCGCGGTGCTCTGGCGCCAGGTGTTTGGTGTCAACGGCATGCTCAACCAGATCCTGTTACTGGTACACATCCAGGGGCCGTCCTGGCTGGGGCAACCGAGCACCGCCCTGTATACGTTGGTTGCGCTCAACATCTGGCAGTTCGGCGCTACGATGATCATCTTCCTGGCAGGCCTGCGGCAAATTCCGCGGAGCCTCTATGAATCTGCTCAGATGGACGGGGCTAGCGCCTTGAGGCGGTTCTGGTACATCACGATACCCATGCTCTCACCAGTGATCTTCTTCAATACTGTGCTCGGCTTGATCCGCGCTTTCCAGGTCTTTACTTCCGCCTACATCATCAGCGGTGGCAATGGCGGGCCGGCCGGCTCAACGCTCCTCTATGCGCTGTATCTCTATCAGCAGGGCTTTACCGACTACAATATGGGCTACACCGCCGGGATGGCCTGGGTGCTCCTCGCCCTGGTCGGCGCTTTAACCGGCCTGACGTTCCTGACGGCCCGCTACTGGGTGTTCTATGGAGATCAGGCCTGAATGGAAATTGCAGTCGTCCAGGGAAGGCAACAACTGACGACCCGGCGGAGTCGGCGCGACCGGAGTGTCGCTGTTCGGCACGTGCTGCTCGTCGCGGTGCTCCTGGTGATGCTCTATCCGCTGATCTGGATGCTCGGCGCCTCGTTTGAACCCAGCGCGCAGATCTTCATCAACGCTGGCCTGTTGCCGCAAACGTGGACACTCGCCAACTATCGCCATGGCTGGTTCCCGCTCCAAGGACTCTCCTTCACGCGGCTCTTCGCCAACTCGCTCATCATTGCCGGCCTCGCTGTGGTTGGCAACGTGTGCTCATGTACGATGGCAGCCTACGCCTTCGCCAGGCTCCAGTTCCGCTTCCGCTCTTTCCTCTTCGCCCTGATGTTGCTCACGATCATGCTGCCCTATCAAGTGCTGATCATTCCCCAGTACATTCTCTACCTGCATTTCAACTGGCTCAATACCTACCTTCCGCTGATTGTCCCGCGCTTCCTGGCAGTGGATGCCTTTTTCGTGTTCCTCATGGTGCAGTTCATCCGCGGTCTGCCGCGCGAACTCGATGAAGCAGCGATTATCGACGGGTGTGGCCACTGGCAGGTGTTCTTGCGGATCATTCTGCCCCTTTCGGCGCCGGCCATGGCGACTACCGCCTTATTCACCTTCATCAACTCCTGGAACGATTTCCTGGGGCCCCTGCTCTACCTGACCAAGCCGTCCATGTACACGGTGCCACTGGGGCTCAATCTGTTCATCGACTCCAGCGATACGTCGCAATGGGGGCCGCTCTTCGCCATGTCCATCCTCAGCTTGTTACCCATCTTCGTGATCTTTCTGACCTTTCAACGGATGCTCACAGAAGGGATCGCAACGACTGGGATCAAGTGAACGCGGTGTCACGCCGCGTGTGGTAATCGTCCGTTCCGTGCCTCGCTGGTGCGAGTGCGGGTCGATATTCGGTGGTACAGGAGGTTGGTAGGGACGTGGCGCTGCGCTATTGGGATGATCGGGAGAGCGGTACTGTGATTGCCTCGCTCGGACGGGGTGACCTCCTGCTGGAATCGCTGCGTGTACTGGCGGAGCAGGCGGACATCCATACCGGGGTCGTAATGACGGGTATCGGCAGCCTGTCCAGAGGCCGTATTCACATCATCAAGACCAACAACTATCCGCCGGGCGATGTCTTCTTCAACCTCGACGGGCCGCTGGAGATCGTCCAGTTCGGCGGGGTCATCGCCGGGTACCAGCCACACATCCATATCGGCCTCTGGGACACCGCAGGTCGCTACTACGGCGGGCATCTGGAGGAGGGGTGCGAAGTGCTCACACTCTCCGAAATCTCTGTGCGACGCACACCAGGGATTCAGCTCACGCGCCGCGACCTGGATGGCAGCGGCATCTACCTATTGGACGCAGAGTAACCGCGCCGGCTACCGGACGGTCTCCGTGGTGGAACGATGGACGTTCCGCATCAGAAGGGAATGAGTCTTGTCAGCAGTCGATACCTATGCCCTGGCGCCTCGGTTTGGGAAGTTCTTGCGCGTGACGGACGTCGTCGATGCGCTTGACGCGGTCGGCCGCGCCGATCTCACGCTCCTGGACCCCGCCATCCGGCCACTCTGGATGGGTATGAAGTTCTGGGGGCCGGCTGTCACCATGCGGGTGATCCCGACCAACCAGCGCATGCCCGTGTTGAGTCGGGAGGAGTCTCGGCGGTCGCACGGCATCTGGAACGAGATGACCGGGCGGGGTCTGCGCTTGCAGGAGCACATCAAGCCCGGTTGCGTCGTGGTGACATCCACCAACGGCGCCCCCGAGTGTGGCTACTGGGGATCGAACAACAGCATGGGCATGCAGGCGGCCGGCGCCGTCGGCATTGTCACGGAAGGCCAGTGCCGGGATACCGACGAGGTGGTGATGCAGCAGACGCCGGTGGCCTGCCGGGGCATCGGCCGCCCGATCATCCCCGGCCGCGTCGAACTGGTTGACCTGGAAGTGCCGGTCGGTTGCGGCGGCGTTCTGGTGCGGCCAGGCGACATCGTCGGCTGCGACTGGGATGGCGTGATTGTCGTGCCGCAAGAAGTAGCAGAGGAAGTACTCGCCATCGCGGCGCTGATCGCCATCGACGACAAGCGGGGTCGCCGGAAGCTCTACGAACGCCTGGGCAGGCCGATGGACGAAACCGTCGACGCAGAGGCGGCAGAAGCCTACTACAAGGACATTTTGTAGTCCCTGGATAAGGCGGCGACTGCGAAAGAGAACAGGGCCGCGGCGCACCGAAATGCTCGCTTGCTGTGCGACAGTCTGCACCACACCGAGAGGACAACGCGAGTGAAGCTGACCTTGCTGGACTTTGGCGAGATTGCGACCACGGACCCTGCCGGCGTGTACGAGCGGGTGCCGGTCCCCGGCGCCTTGATCGTGACCGACGATGGCACGAATGTCCTTGTCGACACCGGCATGCCGGCAGGGTACATCGGCAACGACGAGCTCATCCCCAACAAGGGCAACCGCATGACTGCGGTGATGGAGGAACGGCACACTGCCAGACACCAACTCGCCCTGGTTGGGCTGCGCCCGGAAGACATCCACTACGTGATCGCCACCCATTTCGATTGGGACCACGCCGGGGCCAATGCCGACTTCCCGGCTGCGACATTCTTTGTCCAGCGGACTCACCTTGACGCAGCTCGCCGCGACCACGAACGCTTCTGGCCCGAACTATGGGATGTGCCAGGGCTGCGCTACCAGGAGCTCGACGGCGATGCCGAGCCGATCCCGGGAATCCGCTTATTGGAGACCGGCGGCCACGTGCAGGGGCACCAGTCGGTCATGATCTGTCTGCCCCACACGGGGACGGTCATCATCGCCGTGGACGCCATCAAGAGCCAGCACCAAGTCGACCACGGCGATTGGGAACCATCCGCCTTCGATCAAGCCCGCCGCAGTGGCGAACGCCTGGCGACACTGGCTAAAGAGACTGGTGACAGCGGCTTGCTTATCTTCGGCCACGACGCCGACCAGTGGAGGTCCCTCCGCCACGCCCCGGAGTGGTACGAGTAGTCCCCCATGGACAGTCAGCCCGCTCTCCTCATCTCCTCATCGCCTCATCCCCCGTGTGGTATCGTGACTGTACCGCTCAAAAATAACTACAGACGCGGCGATGGCGTGCTTGGAGATGATCATGGCCTTCGTGGCAGTAGCGATGAGCGGCGGTGTGGATAGCGCCGTGGCGGCGGCGTTGCTGGCACGCCAAGGCCACAGCATCATCGGCCTCACCCTGCGGCTGTGGAGTGAAGAGCACGGGCCGGAGGCGACACGCGAGAATCGCTGCTGCTCCCTGGAGTCGATTCAGGATGCCCGCCGCGTCTGCGACGGCCTTGATGCGCCGCACTACGTGCTCAATGTCGAGGCGCGCTTCAAAGAGCAAATCGTCGATAGCTTTGTGAGCGAGTACGTGGCCGGGCATACGCCCAACCCGTGCGTACGCTGCAACCAGTACATCAAGTTCGATGCCTTGCTCTCCCGTGCGCTGGCGCTCGGGGTCGACTTTCTCGCCACCGGCCACTACGCCCGCCTGGAGCGTCCCGCGTCTGGTCCGGTGCAGCTTCTCCGGGCAATCGATCGCCCTAAGGATCAGTCCTACGCGCTCTGCCGGCTGAACCAGGTGCAACTGCAGCATAGCCTCTTTCCGCTGGGCAGCTACACGAAGAAGGAGGTGCGGGCACTCGCCGTCGAGCTCGGCATCGAGATTGCCGCCAAGCCGGAGAGCCAGGAACTGTGTTTCGTCACGAGCGGGAGCTACCGCGATTTCCTCCGTCGCCAATTGCCGGAGCAGGTCACGGCAGGCGCCATCCGGCACGCCGATGGTCGTGTTCTTGGGGTGCATACGGGGCTGATCGACTACACAGTCGGCCAGCGCAAAGGCTTGGGTATCGCCGGGCCGCGGCCACTGTTTGTCACGGCGGTTGACGTCAGCAGCAATACTGTTGTCGTGGGCGAAATTGAACACCTGGAGCACCTCGAACTGTGGGCGGGCAATATGCACTACACCGCCGGTACTCCTCCTTCGGACCCGGTGGCCGTGACGGTGCAAGTGCGTGCCCATGCGCCGGAGCAGCCTGGTCACCTGGAGCCGCTGCCCGACGGATCGGCGCACATTCGGCTGGACCGCCCGTTGCGCGGCGTCGCGCCTGGTCAGGCGGTCGTGCTCTACCAGGGTGACGCAGTGGTCGGCGCGGGCGACCTGGCCGCGTAAGGCGGCAAGATGCTGCAACCCCCGGCCATCATCGCTGGCGTCGTTCTAGCCAGTGTCTACGCGCTCGCCTACGCGCTGCTGGCCGGCAAGACCGGCAATCGCCTCTGGTGGTATTGGGCCTTCGGTGTCGGCGGCTTCTTCCTCGGAAGCCTGCTGGGGGCACGCGGCCACTTGACGGACGTCTACCTCGGCCAGTTGCCCCTGGTCGAAGGATCACTCGCGTCGTTGGCGATGCTGGTCGTCGCCACAGTGCTCCGCCGCTGATGTCTATCATTACGTTTACATCGGACTTCGGTCTGCGCGATGCCTATGTCGGCGTCGTCCACGGCGTTATCGCCGGCATCGCCCCGCAGGCCAGGGTCATCGATCTGACCCATGGCATCCCACCGCAGGACGTGCGGGCGGGCGCCCTGGCCCTGTACACCGGATACCCGTACTTTCCCGACGACACAATCCATTTGGCCGTCGTCGATCCAGGCGTTGGCACCGAGCGCCGTGCCTTACTGCTGCGTACCGCGCGACACTGGTTTCTCGGGCCCGACAACGGGTTGTTCAGCCTTGTTGCTCCTTCGGAGTCGCTGCTGGGCTGTTGGGACCTGACGAGCAGCCGGTACCGGCTGCCTACGACGGCAGCAACGTTCCAGGGGCGCGACCTCTTCGGCCCCGTGGCCGCGCACCTCGCTGCCGGCGTTCCTCCGCACGAATTGGGGACACCAACCGCCCCACCGCTGGCACGGCCGGACCTCGTGCTGGACGAGGTGCGCCTCGGAACTACTGTGGGAACCGTTCTGGCCGTCGACCACTTTGGCAACATGGTCACGAACCTGCGAGCGCCGTCGGACTGGCTTGACATGGTAGCGCAGCGGCGCATCACCGCCTGGCTGGGGGACGCACCATTGCGACCTGTGTACACTTACGCGGATGCCGCGGCGCTACGTGAACCCGCTGACATGCCCGGTCTGGTGCTCCTTGCCGGCAGCAGCGGGTTGTTGGAGGTGGCAGTGGCCAACGGGAGCGCGGCTCGCGTGAGCGGGTTTGGCGTTGGGACATTGATACGTTCGGTAGTGGGCTAGGTACCCTTTGGACCAGAAGGCGATGGACCAGACGAGACGATCGGTCCTGACTCGGAGGTTACAATGAATTGGCTTCTACGCCAACCAGGTGCCGCCGTTCCGGCCAATGCTCCCGCCTCCGGGCGCCCATCGACCATAGCCGCATTAGAACGATTCTTACAGCACTCTCCGACATCGGGCCGTCCTTAAACGAGTTCGGCTGCCGTGGCCACGGCAGCCGAACTCAACCCCTGGGGTGGTTGGCACGAAGGTGGAGTTCGCTACTCCGCGCAAACCCTCGTGCTCCGGAGGCACCGTTCTGGTGTACATCCCCCTCACGCATACTATACCATATCGTACCGTAGAGGAGTTAGGCAAGATGGCGGACCCACGTGAGATCATGACGAAACGTGTACGCCAGATCATGACCACACTCATGATTCTGGATGACGATAGAATCCGCGCGAAGCAGATTGAAGCCTTTCTTGGGTGTAACAGCTTCCACTCCGTTCTGCAAAGCGCGCAGGGCACCGCAAAGACACTTCGCCGCGATCCTGGCAGAATCCGGAATCCGTGGGATTACACAGAGAAGGGCTACTATAAGAACTTATCCCGCCTTAGCTACCTTTACTATCTAACACACTGGACGGAAAATGGACTGAGGTGCCAGATCGATCTGCATTATTGCTCCGTGTCGTCTCACACCACAGACTGGTACAAGTATCCCGAAGACTACCTATTGGCCAGAAAACCCGAGGAGAGAGAAGAGAATATTAGCCAGTTTCTGAAGGGAAGTTTTTCCGGAAGGCTTGATATTCTACGTAATATTTCCAATTCTGACGGTTTCTTTGAGAAAGTGAGCCTTTACTGGATTAAGCAGATGATCACTCGTGCTATAAGAGTAAACAGCAAAGTAGTTTTTGCAGTCGAGTCTGGGCAAAGACCGGCTGAGACGCATGTAACAGATCTGCTACACGACTTCACCATGGCAAGAAATGCCGTCGCGCACAACCATAGGATAAATGACATTGCATTCAAAAGGTACCAACCACGCCTGATACAACTCTTACATCACCTTAATTTTGATCTGGCAGCCGCGGTAACAGCGGTCGAGCGCGAGCGTTCCGCCATTGTTCGTCAACAACAATACATACCTCCGGCACACTGAGACGCGCTGGCGGTCACCGTACTACGACAACCGCGCCGCATCACCCTGTAGTTGCTGAACGAGTTTGTCGGCCGCCGGCTGCAAGGCAGGCATCTGCTTCGCCACCGCCTGAAGTGCCGCAGCCGCTGCCGTCAGTTCCTGGCGAGCCTGTGTAAGCGCCGTCTGGCGGTCCTGGCCTTGCAGGGGCTGGCCGTCCACGCCGTTCAGGTAGGCTGGCGCCGCGGCGATGGCGCGATCGTAGTCCGCCTGAGCGCCGACGCTGTCACCGGATGCCAGTTTGGTTAATCCGATGTTGGTCAAGACCATGATCGATGTCGGATTCAAGGCAAGCGCTGCGGCATCGAGACGCGACGCAGTCGCATAATCGCCGGCCCAGAAGGCAGCGCCGCCCAGGTTGCTGTCAGCATACAGGAGCTGTGACCCCTGGGTCGCTCGGGCCGAGGTGGGCAACCCTGCGAGATACCCCGCCAATGCCGGTACCACTGCTTTCACGCCTGGACGCGCCGGAACGGCATCACGGGCCAACGTCAGCAGATCGTCAGCCATAGCACTGAGGTGGAGTAGGCGCGTTGCGATTGGTTCGCCTTGCAGGATGTCCAGCACACTTCCGTAGGCTTTCTGGGCGTCGGGCGTCCTCCCCAGGGCCAATAACATGATCGCCTGGTTGGCCGGGCCTAGGTATGACCTGGGCGCCATCTGCTCAAAATGCTGTGTCGTCGTCAGTGCCGTGGCAGCGTCTCCGTTGCGGTACTGTGCCCAACCCAGCGCGGCGAACCCGTCCGGGTCGTGCGGAAATTGTGTCGTGTAGGTTGTCAGCGAGGCGACCGCCGTCGCGGCATCACCGTTTTGCAGCGCCTGCTCACTCTGCCGCAGACTCTGCACCCCTTTACAGACAGCCAGCATCGAATAATCGGTGTTGGGCGCTGAGGTCGCTTGATACTGCTTCGTCAGGTCCAACCACTGCGTGAGCGCTGCCGACGACTCATTGGCGTATTGTGCCACGAGTGCCGTGTTTTCGCTGTTCGAAGCTGATACTTTGGCATTAGTCAGGCTGGTGAACAGATTCAGATACACATTCGCCGCGCTATAGAAGTCGTCTGAGATCACTGGCGGGTGCGTCTTCACCAGCGTCACAGCGGCTTGAGCCTGCTGGAGGGCCTGCTGTGAGGCCGCGGCAGCATCTGGAGATTTTGCCGCCGTTCGAACCCAGAACTGGTCGTTCCACAGTTCGGAGAGCAGGACGCTTGTGTCCACTTGCTCCTGCAACGTTGCCTGGCGGCCTCCCTTGAGGACCAGATCGACATCCGTGATCGCGCGCTGCCAGAGTGCCTGGTACTGATCGGCGATGACCGGAAGTCGGATGGCACCCGGAACGTACTGCAAGTCGTACAGAAGGAACTCTGAAAGCCGGCTAAGACGCGCCTTGTACAACAACGGAGTGGCCGATTGCGGCTGCAGTTCCTCTGCCCAGCGGGTCAGGTATGGGCGTAAGGCATCGTATTGGGTCAGCGCCGCCTGAATCTGCGCGGGATCTCGCTGCCAGCCGGCTTGCTGGATTTGAAACGTCCGCGTGTCACCAAACTCGGCATTCCATAACGCCCCGCCCGGCTGGGCATTGAACTGCCAGGCGATGCTATCCATCGCATCGCTCACGTACCCCTGCAGGGCCTGGGCGTTGTTGGGATCAACGGCGAGTATGGCGTCGGCCGTCTGCTTTTCGGCAGGGAGGTAGCCGGGATCCTCCAGGGCGGCAGACAGCGCCTGATACGTCTGTTGGGACTCCAGGGACGGCAGATCAGTTGGATTCAGCTGCAGGACGGCATTGAGTTGTTGCACGACTTCCGTGATGTCACCGGGAAGTCGTCCCTTGGAGCGCAGGTAGGCCAGGCGCTGGGCGAGTTGATGCGCCTGCATGTCGCTGGGGTTCTGCCCGATCAGGGCATAGATTTGTTGGGCGGCACCGACGCAATCGCCGGTGCTGTACTGCAGCCAGATAGCATTCTCCTGCGCGTCCAGATCGGCGTAGGCCGCCAGCGCCTTCGCCTCATCCTGCGCGCGGCTGCTCCAAAGGTTCGCCGCATCCTGATCCTTGCGGTAAAGGGCAATGTCCATCAATGCGATATATACGTCGCCGTAGGTGATGCGCAAGCGTCGCGATGTTGACGGGTCACTCAGTGCCGCCTGGTCGTTGTTGAGCGGCGCACGCAAGGCGACTGCCTTCTGCAGCAGCGCTTCCGCCTGGTCGACCTTCTGCTGGTTGAACAGCAACGTCGCCTCCTGAGCGTACGCGCCTGCCAGCAGCAGCCGGTCCTGGACAGGCAGCGGCTTCTCCCCCTCCCAGAGGGAGATCGCCTTCTGGTAGGCCGCCGTCGCGTCGGCATCCTGCCCAAGGACGTAATAGGCATGGCCAAGATAGAGATCCACGATGGCGTCGGCCGGGGTAGGGCTGCCACTGCCGGAAAGGGCGTCCTGAAGGTGCACTATTGCTGGCAAATACCGATCCTTGTCGTAGAGCAAGATGCCTGCTGCCGCTTCCATGACCCGGCTGACGTCGTCGGCCTGCAGGCGCGGCACTTCCACGCCCTGCTTGGCGCGATAGGTAATCGAACTCGCCTGGCCGCTGGCGGTGCGTTCTGCAATGGGCACCTGGACCCCGATACTCGGGTTGGCAAACACCACATACGCAACGTGCTGTACCGTCACGGCGTCGGGCAATGGCACGGCCAGACCCTGGCCGCGGGATCCGGCGGCGGTCGCCGCCGGCGCGGATACTGTCTCGTCGTGATAGATCACCACGGCATCCGCGCCGATCCGGCGCGCCAGCGCACGCGCCTTATCGATGTCGGTTGCATCGAACGTTACGGGCAGTTCGCGCATGTCGAGTTCATTTGCATGCCCCAACTGCTTGAGATCGTCCGCCAGTCGGTTTCTTGCGATGCTGCTGCCGAGCTCACGCGTGAAGGCAATGCCGATGTGGCCGGCGGGCACCGGTAAGGCCACGCGCCAGAGGTACTGCTGGTACCCGTAAGCGCCGAGCAGGAGACCGGTCAACATAGCCAGCGAACTTGCAGTCTTAAGGCCGAGCACCTTTTCTCGGGCCAGGTCGTGGAGGATGGAGTGAACCTTTTCGTCGTCGTCCTTCTGCTTTCGAGTGTAGCGCCACCCGATGAGCACTGCCACTGTGACAAGCAGACAGGTGACACCCAGCCCCAGCAAGAGCCATTCGTTGGCCTGTGACCAATCGACAATCAGGCCGGTGAGACTCTTCCAAAACTCGGATGGCTGAAAAAGCTTCAGCTCCGGCAGAGCGAACTTCTCGCCAGGTTTCAGACTCTGTTGGGCAACGCCGATCTGCACCAGCACGAGCCCGACCAAGCCCAGGGCAGCTGTTGCCAGGGTCCCCGAGAGGACCTCCACGACGAGATCACGACCGTGCTCTTTCGCCTGATCCCGCACGACCTCCTTGAGATGGCGCGGGTCGGTCAAACGCCGCCCAGGCGCTGGCTTGGGCGTTGCGGGTGAGTTTGAGACAGGGGATTCAGGTGACGACTCATCGGGAGTCACAGTGGCAGACCTTCTCTAGCGACTCGGGCATGCTGCGATGTCCTGTCGTTTCGGCAGCAGTTCACGACGTATGGTACAAGTATCCCATTATCCTGGCCGGTACAAACTCGCCAGCGCAAGAAGTGCCGTCAACGGCATCATACAGTGAGTGAACGACCATCCAGGAGGCGCCGCCGCGATGGACCAAAGCCGGTCTCCATACGATGTAGCGGCGGTTGCTGCCCCCGAAATCGACTTCGCGATCCTGGCCGACCGGGCGGAAGTACTCAACAACAAACTGTACGTTATGGGCGGCGCCTGGGATGCCACTTTCGTTGTCAACTTTCGCCAACCGTGCTTTATTTGCCTCGCCGTCGGCGTCCTCATCCCCTGGAACTCGGCCAACATCACGCACGAGCTCACGATGAAGATCGAGAGCGCCGATGCACAGCAGATCATGCCGGAGTTGCGCACCACCGTCACGGCAGGCCGTCCACCAACGGCGATCGTTGGCCAGTCATTCCGCACACTGCTGACGATCAATGCCCAGGTCATCCTGCCCGGCCCCGGCGCCTATGTCGCGCTCATTCAGATTGCCCATGGGCCGATTAAGCGCGTCGTCTTCTACGCCAATCAGGCGCCGTCCTTCGGTCCTCCGTTTTCGGCGCCGGGTATGCCACGTCCGTAGACCCGGTGCGACGCGTACTGACCACCGCGCAGGCCAGGCCGAACGGGATCCAAAACCAGAGGGTCACGGCACGGCTGAGTAGTGCAGCAGCCAGCGCCGGCGCGCCATTGCCGCCAATCGCCAGGACCGTGGCGACGATGGCGCCTTCGGCCGCTCCCACGCCGCCCGGTAACATCGAGAGACCTCCGGCGAGGCCGGAGGCGCCCCAGGCCAGGGCAGCGCCGATGAGCGAGAGGTGAAGGCCGACGGCGCCGGCCGCCAGTTGGAACAGCACGACCTCGCAGACCCTGGCGGCCAGGGCACAGGCCAGCGCCAGCAGGACCGGCAGCGGGCCGCCAATCGCCACCAGGCCGTGCAGAAAGGCGCGTAACCAACGCTCGCCATGCACCGGCGTGAGCCGTCCGAGGCGGCGGTGCAACCAGGCACGGCTGGGGCTGAGTAGCGCCAGGACGAAGAGCCCCAGGAAAGCGACAACAGCACCCCAACCAATCGGCGGCAAGCGATAGCCGCCGAGCAGCGCGGCGCCCACAGATAACACCAGATAACTCAGCACCTCCGTCGCTGCTTCCACCGGCAGCACGCCGACGGTCTCGGCTTCCGCGACGCCCGTTGACTGTCGCACCAGGGCAAACTTAAGGAAGGCAGCCAGGCGGCCCGGTGAAAGCTCGAGCGCAAAGCCTGCCAGGTAGATGCGGATGCTGGCGGTCAGGGGGAGCGTAGGGACACGGCGGCGAACCAGAAGGTGCCAGCGCAGGAAGCGCCAGGCCTGACTGGCGGCGCCAAGCACGAGCAGGAACGGCAAGAGTTCAAACACTGCGGCCGACCACTGAATACCGCCACCGATGCGCCAGGTGAGCGCGATGCCAATCGCCAACGCCACGGCGGCTATGACCGCCACGCCACGCACGAGGACCGCGATGGACAGTGGCCCGGTTGGCCCTGAGGTTGCAGCGAGCACCGTCGCTGTCACCGGCCGGCTGTTAAGCGCGGGTAGCCGCATCCGTTTCCTCACGCTCCGCCCCGCGTCAGGGAAATTGTACCGCCCAACTATCAAGAAACGTTCAATACAGCTTGCGCACCATAACTGCGCTCGCCAGGCTGGCATGCATTGTGCGACGTGGCGGTGCGGTAGGCACGCAACCGGCCGGCGCAACGGACTTAGGACCGGCGAGCAGGGCAGTTTCCTTTGCCGCGCGCGGATGCTACTGTAGAGAGGCGGGGAGTTGGCCAGACGGAGGACAGAGTGCCCGGATTCTTAGTCGAAGGCGGCCAGCCGCTGCGCGGGACAGTACGCGCAGCCGCCAACAAGAACGGCGTGCTACCGATGCTGGCGGCCACGCTGCTCACTGACGAGGTCTGCGAACTGCGCAACGTTCCGCTGATCAACTCGGTCCTGGTACTCGGGCAAATCTTGCAGGACCTCGGCGCGACGGTGGATGGCCTGGGGACGTCGGCGCTGCGCATCTGCTGTAAGGGTGTGCGCGAGCACCATGTGCGACCCGACCTGGTGGCTCAGGAGCGTGCCGCCGTCCTGTTCATGGCCCCGTTGATCGCCCGAACCGGCAAGGTGCAGATGGGTCGCCCCGGCGGTTGTGCTATCGGTCGCCGAGATATCGGCACACACCTGGATGCGTTGGAAGCCCTGGGTGCGCACGTCCTCACCGGGCGTGAGGAGGTGTCGATCGGAGCGGAGCGCCTGCTCGGCCGCACCATTTTCCTGGACGAAGCCTCGGTTACCGCTACCGAAAACACCATGATGGCTGCCTGCGCCGCCGATGGCGTCACGATCATCAAACACGCCGCCTGCGAGCCCCACGTCGTCGACTTCGGCCGCTTTCTGGAGGCTATGGGGGCCGACATTTCCGGCATCGGCAGTAACGTGCTGACTATTCAGGGCGGCCGCTCATTGCACGGTGTCACGTACACCGTCGCCGCTGATCACATCGATGTCGGTACCTTCGCGGTAGCCGCCGCAGTGACGGGTGGCAGTATCGATATAGAAGGCGTGAACCCGGATCAACTGGAGATGATCGGCTTGATCCTGCAACGCCTCGGCGTCGTCATGCAGTTCAGAGGCGAGCATCAATGCTGCCTCCACATCGAACCAGGCGATCTCGTTGCCACCCGGAAGGTCGATTCCAATATCTGGCCGGGGTTCCCGACCGATCTCATGTCGCCCATCATCACGCTGGCGACGCAGTGTCGAGGCACTACCCTCATCCACGACTGGATGTTCGAGTCACGCATGTTTTTCGTTGATCAACTGGTTGGCATGGGCGCCAACATCGTGCTCTGCGACCCGCACCGCTGTGTGGTCACCGGCCCCGCCCGGTTAACCGGAACCAGGCTCGACGGTCCAGACCTTCGTGCCGGCATGGCCCTCCTGCTGGCTAGCCTCGCCGCCGACGGCACGAGCGACGTGCGTGGCGCAGAGCGCATCGAGCGCGGCTACGAAAACATCGTGCCGCGCCTGAGTGCGCTCGGGGCCAACATCCAACGAGTGTCGTAGAACGCTGGGGGAACAGATGGTGAGCGCTGGTCACAAGGTCTGGTACATTCCCGATGGCTACTTACCGCCCGCCTCCTATCCCGGCAGTCTGGTCAGCCACGAAGCCGTCTGTGTCTTGAACACGGGCAGCAAGGAGGCCACCGTCCGCCTGACCATCTACTTTGAAGATCGGGAACCGCTGCGCGACCTGACGAACACGATTCCTGCCGAGCGGACGTTACACATCCGGCTGGACAAGCCGGAGCACACCGGTGGTCACCAGCTGCCGGCCGGCGTGCCCTACGCCATCAGGGTGGAGAGCGATGTGCCCATCATCGTGCAGCACTCGCGTTTGGACGCGACGCAGCCCGCCCTGGCGCTCTTCACCACGATGGGCTTTCCGCAGCAAGACACCTGACCAGCCTGCGGTCCCGGCACACGCGATTAGCCATTCCGCCCATTTGGCGTACCTTATACTGCATAGCACACGCGGCGTTCCCGCCACGCGGCGGAGCCGGATACGGCAGGAGTGAACCGGTGTACGGTCAGCGGCGGCTGCCAGGTCTCCGGCGACCACGGTTAGTCCGAGAGCCGTATGGTGTCCATATTGAACATCGTCCGTCGGAGCTGAAAGTCCACGCGCCGGCGCCAGGGCCGGTGCGGGATCAACGCGGCGGCAATATACAGACCGTACAGTTGGATCAACAGCAAGAGCAAAACCACGACGAGCAGGACTGCCCGAACAATCAACCAGAGGCGCCGGACCATTGGCGTGGCCATCCCCGACTGCTCTCATTCGCATGCCGGTCGACGGCACTGTTGCCTGCGACCGGCGTTGCTCGCATCGCATACCCTGCAAACGCAGGTCCACGTTTGGAAATGCAAGATGCGTGCCGAGCCGGCAGCCAAACGCCGCGCCGTCTCGTTCGACGCTACCGGCACGCGGGAGTCGGTCGTAGTGCAACGGAGTTAGGAAGCATGGTTGATGGTCGCCACTGAGACTCGTCCCCCGGCGGATGCCTTTGCCCTGGCTGAGCCGGAGCCGCCACTGCTGGACCGGCCGCTGCTGGCCGGCTGCCGCATCAACTGGGAAGTAACCGCCTACTTCGCGCTGACGGCGCTTGCCCTCGTGCTACGCCTCGTTGCTCTGGGTGACAAACCCTTTCACCACGACGAGAGCCAGGACGCCTATTTCGCCTGGATTTTCTATTCCGGCGGCGGCTACAAATACGATCCCCTGCTGCACGGTCCGTTGCGTTTCTACCTGATCTCGTTGATGTACCTGCTCTTCGGCGTGAGCAACTTCACGGCACGACTGGCGCCTGCCCTCATGGGCACGGCACTGGTGGCTTTGCCCTTTTTCCTGCGACGCCAGTTGGGATCGGTCGCCGCCTTCGTGGCAGCCGCCTTGCTGTGCTTTTCACCGTCCTACCTGTATTTTTCGCGATTTACGCGCGAAGACATCTATTTTGCCTGCCTGACGCTGGCGCTGCTGGTGAGCGTCTTTTGCTTCCTATCCCGACCCCGGCCCTGGCAACCCGCCCTCATCCTCGGCCTGCTGGCCGCCAGCCTGGCCACCAAGGAAACAACCTTCATCACCATGTTCATTGCCGGGACGTTCTTCTTGATTGCCCTCGCCTGGCAACTCAGTTCGGCTCGCCGCGCCGGCGTCCCGGCCAGTCAGACTCCGTTGGTGGCGGCCGTGCGCTCAGTTGGCCTCGATGCCTGGCTCTGGGGCCTCGCCACCTTTGTGGCCGTCTTCACCCTGCTCTTCACCACCTTCTTCACCAACCCCCAGGGTTTGCAGGACGGCATCATAAAGAGCATCCAGTACTGGCTGGCGCAGCAGCCGGTGGGACGCGGCGACGAACCCTGGTACTACTATTTCGTGCTCCTGCCGGCCTACGAATGGCCGGAAGTCGTTGCCGGGGCCATCGGCATTGTCACGGTGCTGCGGCGGCCAACGCTGCTCAGACTGTTCTTGCTCTGGTCATTCATCCTCAGCATGGGCATCTATTCCTGGGCCGGCGAGAAGATGCCGTGGTTGCTCCTGCACCCGCTCTTGCCGCTCATCCTCCTGGCCGGGATCGGTGTCCAGGCGCTCTGGCAGTCCCGCCGTCGCCTGGCCGGGAGGATTGGTCTCGGCGTTTGCGCGCTGGGTTCGCTGTACCTGTTGCACGCCACGATTGCCCTGTCTTACGGCCATCCTGCCAACCCGGAAGAATTCCTGGTGTACACTCAGTCGTCCACCGCCGTCCCGCAGGTGAGCAACCAGATCGCCGCTATCGACCGGCGTGTCTTCGACGCCACCGCGGCGCACCTGAAACTGGATATCGACACCACTGATGGGGTTGACTGGCCCTGGGCCTGGTACCTGCGCGACTTGCACACGTCGTCCTTCGTCGACATGAGCGCAAACACCGCCTACACGCCGGCGGCCCAGGCCCTGCTGATCGACGACACCAACCGCACGCGGCTGTTGCCGCAGCTCGCCAACTACACGGGGTACCGATTCCCGTTGCGCGTCTGGTGGATCCCCGATTACCAGCACGCCACGCTGCAGAACTGGCTCACCTGGCTGATGTGGCGTACGCCGTGGAACACCACAGGGTCGCTGGACGAGTGGCTCTACGTGCGCAACGACGTGCCGGGCGCCGGTCTCATCGGCGCCAACGGTACGGCAGCACCGGCTGCACCGGGCGGAGTGCCGGCCGCGAACCCGGCGCCGGGCAGCGCCTCCGCGGTCTTGCCGGCGCCTACCATCGTCACGGCGACGCGCCTTATCGCACCGCGCAACGGCACGACTCCGGTACTCAGCCAGCCCCGCCAGGTCGCAGTGATGCCTGACGGCAGCCTGCTCATCATCGATCAGGGCACGAGCAGCGTCACGAAGATCAGCCCCACCGGCGCCGTCGTTGCCACCTTCAGCGGTTTCGGCAACACAGCCCTCAAGAATCCCACCGGCGTCGGCTTCGACGGTCAGGGGAATGTGTTCGTCGCCGACACTTGGAACCATCGCATCGTCAAACTGGATAGCAATCTCCACTTCGTGAGCACCTGGGGCGCCTACGGCACGACTGGCGGCCAGGCCAGCGGGCACCCGTCAGAGTTCTATGGGCCACGCGCCATCGCTGTAGATGCGAAGGGCGACGTGTTCGTCACCGACACCGGGAACAAACGCATCCAGGAGTTCGACAACACCGGCAAGTTCCTTGCCCAGTTCGGCGGCGTGGGCGACGGCCCCAGTCACCTCAACGAGCCGGTCGGGCTGGCCTTCGCTCCAGACGGCAACCTCGTCGTCGCCGACCTCTGGAATCGCCGGGTCCAGGTACTGACCCCCAACGGCCAACCGGTAACCCAGTGGCCGGTCCTCACCTGGCAGACAAATGTCCACAACGAACCCTACGTCGCAGTCGGCGCAGACGGCGTGGTCTACGTGAGCGACCCGAACGTGACGCCAGGCCGAGTGCTGGTCTACTCCGCCCAGGGCCAGCCGCTCGCCGTCTGGACGCTGGCCGGCGCCGGCCTCAACGACGCCACCGGCCTGGCCGTCGGTCCCGACAACCAGCTCTACATCACCGACAGCGGCAACCGGCGCATCGTGGTGGTGGCGGGGAAGTAGGACATGCAGAAGGAATGGATAATGGCGGCGTCAACACGCACCACTATTGCGGTTCCCAACGATTTACTGAAAGAGATCGATCAGGCCGTGCAGGACAGCCTTGTCCCAAACCGCAACGTCTTTGTCGTTAATGCGCTCCGACGTGAACTGGCGGCGCAGAAGCGCGCTGCCATTGACGCAGCCTTCGCCGGAATGGCGGATGATGCGCTGTACCAGACGGAGGCGATCGCAATAGCCGAAGAGTTCGCTGTCGCTGATGCGGAGGTATTCAGTCTCGCAGAGACCTCGCGTTGAGACGCGGCGTGTAACGCCATATAATGGCTGACACGCCATCTGACACACCACATGCAATTGGAAACCTTGGGCTTGGCGGCGCGGAGGCAGACCCCTTCCGGCTCGCACCGCTCGCCAGGTTTCCCCCTGACGGGAGAAACCTTTCCTGCAGTGCGGGGGACGGTAGCCGAGGCGTGTGCGATTGCACTGGGCAACCTCTCAATTGGGTACGTTCGGCCTAGGAGTCTGTCTGACTTACCAATTATCTCTCCCCAGGCCATGCGATTCTCAAGGCAGCACTTATAATCGTGCAGTTTCCGCTTGTCATGATGCATGACCCAGTGAAGATTCAGCGCAAGTCAGACAGACTCCTAGGCACCGGACAGTGGGCTGCCGCGTTTGTGAACGCCCCGAACCCCTGCCGTTCCTATGCGGCAGCGCTCCTTCCGAACGACGCTCCCGTCCGAACGTGGATTCCCCCACGCAGCCGTGCCCTGCATTGCACGGAAGGTTTCTCCCGTCAGGGGGAAACCTGGCGAGCGGTGCGAGCCGGAAGGGGTCTGCCTCCGCGCCTGCCGCGCTGCTCATATTCGGATCGGACACGGCGAACTATCTGACGCTCGTCCTGCTACCGCCAGGCCGGCACGACGACGGTCTTCAACAGCACTGCGGAAAGAACCGCGAGGAGTACTGACACTGTCGCGATCGTCAACGTCGAGAGCCGCGGGCTGGCGAGGCGGGACAGGCCGAGCATGAAGAAGAGACCGATGCCGCCGACAGCAGGGAACAGGTAGCGCCCCTGCGCCTGGATGAAAGTCAGGTTGTACTGGACATCGGAGGCGAAGACCAGCAGAGGCCAGCTCAGCACCAGGATGAATTCGCCTGCCCTCGCCCGCAGATTGGCGACCGCACTCTGTGTGCGCAGCGCGCGAACGAGGGCGACGACCAGGCCAACGGCGGCCAGCGCCGACAACAGCGTCAGGACCGGGTAGACCCTGGGAACAGGAATGCCCATCCAGCCGAACTGGGCCCAGAAGGAGTCAAAGCTAATGGTGATGAAGCGCTGGGCGGCAGCCAATGTAACGGGACCCGTGAGTGGTTGCGGCACCACCAGGCGATTGATATCCAAGGCGAGCGGATCGTGCCAGCCATAAGTCAGCACGTTGCGAATGACCCACCCCCCCCACATGACCAACGTGACCGCATAGGCAACCAGCAGCGCGCCGAACGGGTGGGCATGCCTGCCGTCGGCGCTGGCGCGCTGGTAGCGCAGAAATGCAGCGAGCAGGGCTAACGGCAATACGACCAGCGCCGTTACTTTCGTCAGCAACGCCAGGCCCATTACCAACCCCAATACCAGCGCGCCGCGCCAGGCAAAGCCTCGCTGCAGCCAGAGCAGCAAACCCAGCATGCTGAGGGTCAGCAGCAGGTTGCTGAACGCATCGTTCTCCACAGCCGCCGTCATGTTGATGTGCATCGGCACGAATGCGACAAACGAGGCAGTAGCCAGCGCCAGCGCCGGCTCGGCCGGCAGCAGCAGGCGCGTCAACCGCCAGGACGCCAGGATCGTGAGGACGCCGAAGAGCGTGGACAGGAGGCGGACGGCTTCCACGTGCTGCTTCAGCGAAAGGCGTGCCGTGAGCTTGTAGACTATTGCCGCTGTCGCGTAGTACAGCGGCGGCTGGTGCGATTCGTACCGGATGGTATCAATCGACTCACCAGCGGGGAAGCGCGCCGAGCGCAAGCGGTCCAGCAACTGCGCCGGATCGTCGCCCACCCGCAACACTGGCAAGCTACCGGTGTCGGCAACAGCGCGTACATAGTTCCACTGGGCAGGTTCGTCCGGGTTGTCGAACGGTGGCGTCGCTCGGTTCCAACCGACGGCCAGTACGAGGTAGACGACGCCGATGACCGCCAGCAGTCCCCAATATAGCGGGGTCAACGGCGGGGGATCATGCGTGCCCCGCGCCGCTGGTCCGGCAGCATCCGCGCCGTCGCTGGGGAAGACAGTCGCCGCGTTCACGGTCGCCTGGCTTTGGCGCCATAACGCCCGGCGCCGGCATACGCACGTATCTTGAAGACGTCGACGATCATCCGCTCAGTATCGCGCACGGGGCGCACCTTGCTCGCCTTTCCATAATACCAGTCGACACCGATCTCGTCCAGGCGGTAACCCCGACGCCGTGCCAAAAACAGCAGCTCCGTATCGAAGCCTGTCACCATGCCGCCGGTGATGGGCCGAGCGTCGGCGCCGTACACCAGCATGCGCTGGAACAGGTCGTGCGCGACCGCTGTCCGAAAAGCCTTGAAGCCGCATTGCGAGTCCGAGACCCCCGGCAAAAGGACGCTGCGATAGAGCAGGTTGTAGACGCGCCCCATGAGGTGCCGGTAAGCCGGCTCGCCGTAACGATGCGCGCCGGGGCCTTCCCGCGAGCCGATGGCAACGTCAGCCCCGCTTTCAAGGGCGCTAAGCAACCGCTCAATCTCCCGTATCGGCACCGACAGATCGGCGTCGGAAAAGGCCACATACGCGCTGCGGGCTGCCAGGATACCGGTGCGGACTGCAAAGGCCTTCCCCCGATGATCGTTGCCGATGACGGTAAGCCGCGGCTCGCGGTCCGCCCACTGGCGGGCCAGGGCAGCCGTCCCGTCGCTACTGCCATCATCCACGACGCAGATACGCCAATCGTACGCTTGCTCACCGAAGTACGTCACCATCTGGTCAAGGGTCCCCGGCAACCGCGCCGCCTCGTTATACGCCGGAACGACGACCGTGAGGTGGGGGATGGGGGGCGCCGGCGAGCGCAGCGAGACCGTGGATGAGGAGATGAGGAGATGAGGAAAACGGAGGGCGGAGTTTTCGATGTCGCTCATTCCCTGATAGCCCGCATCCCCAGCCCCCTCATCGCCTCATTCCCTCATCCCATCTTCTCCCAGTATCCGTTCAATCGCCGCGGCGCTCACGCGGCGGGTACGTTGGACGTGGCGGCGCCGCCGGAGATAGTCCGGTAAGGCTCGAATGGCGGCAGCCTGCCCGCGAATTCTGGCGCGAGCGGCAGGTTCCCGCAGGTGGGGCAGCGTCTCCAGCAGGTCACGCGACTGCCGGAGCAGCATGCGTCCGAAGTAGCGGCGGTACAGCGGAGGCGGCATATTCTTGACGAAGACCAGGGGAAAGTTGCGGCCGCAGGAGTAGGAAGCCAGCTCGCCACCGCCGGTCGCGCTGCCGTGATGATAGACGACTGCCTCCGGCACGTAACGACAGGGCCAGCCGCGCAACTGCGCTCGGAAGGCCCAATCAACGTCCTCGCAGTAGGAACCGAGGCCCTCATCGAACGGTCCAACATCGTCCAGCGCGGTGCGGCGGTACAGGGCGGCTGCCGCCATGGCGCCAAACACCCAGGCCGGCCGGTCGTACTGACCGTTGTCCACTTCCCAGACACCGCGATTGCCGGGGCGCCCTTCCGGCGTGTAGAAGTCACCGACAGCGTTGATCGTCCGACGATCCCTGGCGAAGAGCACCTTGCTGGCAAAGGAACCGGCGCGTGCCCGGGCCGTGAATTCGTTTTCCAGCGCCGCAAGCCAGCCGGGTGCGACCTCCGTGTCGTTGTTCAACAGTACGACGGCATCGCCCCGCGTGTGGCTAACACAGGCATTGAAGGCGGCGGCGATGCCCGGCCGTCGTTGGAGGTCGACGAGGCGAACGTCGGCAAAGTCCGTCGCCAACAACTCCTGTGAGCCATCGGCCGAAGCACTGTCAACGACGACGACCTCGTCGGGTTGCCGCGTCTGGGCTGCCAGGGCCTGCAGGCATGGTGCAAGATAGCGCCGGCCGTTCATGTTCGCTATCGCAACGCTGATACGCAGAGGCACGTCACTCCATCACTCAGTCACGCCATACCTGGCAAGCAAACCGCCATTTAGCCTATCAGCGACCGTTCCTAATCTATCATGGTGGGCACAGGTGAAAGGAGTCCCGTGTGCAGCGTTCCTGGCGTATCCTCCTGTCCGGCATCGGCCTCAGTCTGGTCGTGCTCATTTCCTTTGGAGTCGGAGTCTGGGCGGCGCCGGCGGTGCGCGGCGTGGTTGGCGCACCGGAGTCGGGCGCACCCGGCATGGCGACGCAGTTCCAGGTGTTCTGGCAAGTGTGGAACATTGTCCTCGGGAACTATGTGGACCATTCCAAATTGGACGCCGAGCAGATGACCTACGGCGCGATTCGCGGCATGCTGGCCACCCTGGACGATCCCGGCCACACTCGCTTCCTCACCAGGGCAGACTACACGAATGCGGAAAACCACCTGCAAGGGCGTTTCACAGGCATCGGCGTGGTGCTGACGACGAGTAGCGGTAACGTCACTGTCCAGGAGGTCTATCCCAACTCACCGGCCAGTCTCGCCGGCATGCAACTGGGCGACGTGATCACGACAATTGACGGCAAGGCCACAGCCGGTATGAGCTCGGATGCCGCGGCCACGGCAATGCGCGGCCCTCGTGGCTCGACCGTGCAACTCGGCGTCCGCCATGCCGGGTCGTCGACTGTACAAACCCTGACGCTCACGCGTTCCGATATCCAACTCACATCAGTGCGCTGGCAGATGCTGCCCGGAACGCCTATCGCCGACATCGCCATCAGCGAATTCAACCAGGGCACGACGGGGAGCGTACGCACGGCCGTGACCACCGCGAAGGCACAGGGCGCTACGGAGTTTGTGCTCGATGTGCGGGGCGACCCTGGTGGCTTGCTCGACGAAGCGGTTTCCGTCTCCAGCCTGTTCCTACCATCGGGCAAAGTCCTCATCCAACGCGACAGCCACGGCCACGTACAGCCCTTCAACGTGTTGCCAGGGGCGGTCGATACTGCCGATCCGGTGATTGTACTGATTGACCACGGCACGGCCAGCGCTGCGGAAATCTTCGCTGCCGCCATCCACGACAACCAGCGGGGGCGGCTGGTCGGCAGCGTTACCGATGGCACCGGCACGGTCCTCTCCACGTACCGCCTGCTCGACGGTTCCGCCTTGCTACTGGGGACTGCCGAATGGCTCACGCCCAAGGGCCAGTCGATCTGGAAGCAGGGCATCACACCGGACGTGACGGTGGCGCTTCCCGCCGGCAGGCAAGCCGTCACCCCAACCACCCTCAACTTCCCGACCAGGAACGATCAGGTCCTCTCCAATGAAGACACCGTGCTCGTGCGCGGTGTCCAACTGCTGGAGGCGGTCGCGGGAACCGGGCATTGACGATCACCGGTAGCCCCGCCACCGCCAGTCCGGGCCCAAACTGGCGTCCGTGGCGGATCAGCCCTACAATCCTGGTATGGCCCCTGTCGGCAACACTGGCGTACCGATGGCAGGGGGCGCTGCAGACGAGCAAGGAGTGAGTTATGGCCGGAAATCGCTGCGTGGTGTACATGGGCCCGGGGGAAGTCACGGTACAAGACATCGGCTACCCGGAGTTGACCCTGCCGGAACAGCACCGTAAGTGCGAGCACGGCGTGATCCTGAAGGTTGTCGCCACCAACATCTGTGGCAGTGATCAGCACATGGTGCGCGGCCGCACCACCGCCCCGGCGGGCCAGACCCTTGGCCATGAGATCACGGGCGAGGTGATTGAGTGCGGCCGCGATGTCGAATTCATCAAGAAGGGCGACCTGGTATCGGTGCCCTTCAATATCGCCTGCGGCCGCTGCCGGAACTGCAAGGCAGGCAAGACCGGCATTTGCCTCAACGTCAACCCGGCGCGACCAGGCGCCGCCTACGGCTACGTTGACATGGGAGGCTGGCGCGGCGGTCAGGCGGAGTACGTGATGGTTCCCTACGCCGACTTCAACTTGCTGAAGTTCCCCGACCGCGATCAGGCTATGGCGAAGATCAAGGACCTGACCATGCTGTCCGATATCTTCCCCACCGGGTACCACGGCGCCTATACGGCAGGTGTGACAACGGGTTCGACGGTGTACGTCGCCGGGGCCGGCCCCGTCGGTCTGGCCTGCGCCGCCTCGGCCCAACTGCTCGGCGCGGCAGTGGTCATCGTTAGCGACATGAATGCCGATCGCCTCGCCCAGGCCCGTCGCTTCGGCTGCGAGACGATCGATCTGACGCAAGACGCCTCGTTACCGGACCAGATTGCTGCCATCCTGGGCGAGCCGGAAGTCGACGCCGCCATCGACTGCGTGGGATTCGAGGCCCGCGGTCACGGTTCGGGCGCCAGCGAGGCCCCGGCCACGGTGCTCAACGACGTGATGACCATCACGCGCGCCGGTGGACGGCTGGGCATCCCCGGTCTCTACGTCACCGGCGACCCCGGTGGCGTTGACGAGGCAGCCAGAGTCGGGCGGCTCGGTGTCCGCATCGGCCTGGGCTGGGCCAAGTCGCTGTCCTTCACGACCGGCCAGTGCCCGGTGATGCGCTACCACCGCCAACTGATGATGGCCATTTTGCACGACAGGGTGCAGATCGCCAAAGCCGTCAACGCCACCGTCATCTCGCTTGATGATGCGCCGAAGGGCTATGCTGACTTTGACAAGGGGGCGGCCAGGAAGTTCGTCCTCGATCCGCACGCGCTGATCGCGGCGTAGGGGGCATACGGACGGAGGAACGTAGGGGCGTATTGCATACGCCCACGGCCATGGTTCAAAGGCGAAATACCTTGCATGAGCACTTTGAACGGGGGAGCGACTGCAGGTCCTGTCGCCACCGGGACCGCCAGGCCGGCCAGATGCTCGTGTTGTTTGCGCTTCTGCTGCCCGTATTGTTCGCTGCTCTGGCGGTCCTGGTGGATGCCGGATACCTCTACGGGCAGCGCCGCAGTGCGCAAAACGCCGCCGACGCCGCCGCGCTCGCCGGCGCGCTTGCCGTCGGCAAGAGCGGGCTTTGCGACACGACTGCCAACGTGCAGGCCGATTACCTGTCACTGCGCAACGGCGTACCCGGCCCGACCGTGTCCTATGTCCTCACTTCGGCGCTGACGCCGCCGGGAGGACCCACGCTGCCGGTGTGCCAGATATTGGTCGCAACGAGCATCACCAGCCCGCCCTTCCTCAGCGGCGTCATCGGCCGGACCTCGCTGACGGCCGGGGCAGGAGCCACGGCGGCGCTGGCCGGCATTGCCACCTACGGCAATGATCCGGCACTTTACCCCCAGGCGCCGTTGCTGCCGGTGGCAGTGGAACTCACCAGCTTTTCGACGTATGGCTTCGGCGGCCCAGTTCAGCAGTTCACCGTCAAGTTCACCGGCGCCAACGGCTATTACTGGTTTTTGCCAACCAGCACATCCTGCTCCGACGGGGCAATCGATACGAACGTCACGGCCGCCACCACCTTCACGACGAACGTCGGCGATAACGTCACCCTTTGCCAGTACGAATCGGACAGCGCGCTGCACGACCTCGCCGTTCGCTCGCCAGTCCTGCGCACGGTCGTGCTGACCAGCGGAAACTCCGGCGGTAGCGCCACCGTGCTGGGCTTTGCCGCCATGGAGGTGGAAACAACGCAATATGGCCTGGGCATCGTTCCCTCGATCTTCGGCTATTTCGTCAACATCGCCGCCCTTAAAGCCCGGTCCCCAACAACGACCGGCAGTTGCCGCCAACCATCATCTGCAGTGCCTGCTCATCGAGGACGGCCCGGCGTATGGCACGCAGGTCTCGCTGCTGCGGCATGAGCGGGAAGTCGGAACCCCACAGTATCTTCTCTGGCCGGACGATCTGCCCTGCAGCGGCGTAGATGGCCGGGGTGTACAGCAGTCTGCCGGCGGCGGTGTCATACCAGACATTCTGGAGGTCGGCGCGCACTTCGGGCATGAGCTCGTAGAACAACAAACCGCCTCCCCAGTGCGCGGCGATAAAGCGGTTGGCGGGAAAGGCCCGGGCGAGACGCCATAGTTGCTCCGGAGCGACGCAGCTCTTGCCGGGGTAGTCGTGCCCCACCGGCTCACTGACATGGGTCAACACCGGTAGGTTGCGCTCCTGCGCGGCCCGGAGCTGGCCCGCTAATCGGGAGTGCTCATCGAGTGTGAAGCCCTGGCCTTCCGGCATCCATTCACCGATGCCCGCGAAGCCGGCCAGGTCTGGATCGTCGGCATCTGGCCCGACGTGGGCGAAAGGCATCAGTCGGCCAGGGTAGCGCCGAGCGGCGTCGAGCATATAGGCATTGTGGAGACGACCCAGCCCCGCGTCGCGCCAACCAAAGGTCAGCACCACGCTGATGGCCACGCCGGACCTATCCATAGACGTTATCAAGTCTTCCGCCGTGGCGATCTTCGCCGTCGGGGTACCGTACAGGGCAGCGAACCAGGCATCACGCCGGATGAATGGTTCGCGTTCAAGCGCTACCTCCGGCGGGAAGATGTGGGTGTGGGCATCAACGACGCCGACGGGCCAGGGAACCGTTGTCACTGATTGGGCAGCGTGGCGACGGCCACAGCCTTGTCGGAGACGAAGTACACCAGACCGTGCGCGGCGTCGACTTCGGCGCTTTGGATGCCGGTGATGGCCTGCGGTGCGTCGGTCGGGAGGAGGTACTGCCGTTCAAACTGGCCAACCGCCGAGAAACGCACAATACGCTTGCCACTGGGATCGACGACGTACACACTACTGTCGGAAACGCTCGCCAGGATGTGCGAAGGCGACGGCATCGTCCCGACCAGCCCTGTTTCCGGGAATGGCTGCGAGACCCCATTCGTGTACTTCAGGATGCTGCCATCGGACTGCAACACATAGAGGCTACCGTCCACCGACAGGTCAACACTGTGCAGGAGATTCGGCGGAGGGGTGACCGTCGGTGGCGGCGCCGGCGTGGGCGTGGGCCGGCCACGCTGGGCCGTGGCGGTTGCAACTGGCGCCGCCACGACCGCGGCCGGGAAGTAGTCGGACGGCGCGCTGTAGCCGCTCCCCTGGGGAGTGTAGCGCCAGATGCGGCTCAGTTTCGTATCCAAAACGTAGAGGTCAGTACGGTACGTCGTGATGGCGTGGACCTCTCCCCAGGCATCCGAGCCAGGGACGGACACACGGCGGATCTGGTTGTTGTTTGCGTCAAAAGACCACAGGACGTTGCGGCTGTCGACGGCCAGCACGCCGGTCGAGGTCGCGGCGATAGCGACCAGGGGCTGAATCGTGTCCGCCCCCACGTTAATGTTCGCGCTAATGGCGGCCAGGGGCGGCCCACCCCCAACCGGGACTTTGAGCACTCGCTTGCCGCCAGTATCCAGGATGTAGACGCTGCCGCCCTGTACCACCACCTGCGCGAGCTCAGCCAGCGGATCGGCGCTCAAATCGGCAAGCACCTTGACGTTGGTGAGCCGTCCGGCCTTGTTCAGGAGGTCCTCGCGCTGGCGCACGCGCGCGAGCAACGCCGCCTCGTCGGATACACTGAGCCGGCTCCGGTCGCCCGTGACGAGGTCCTCTGCTTGCGTGAGCGTGGTGGCTGCCGCAGCCGGGTCTTTCTGCTGCGCCGCCGAGGAGAGCAGGTTGTCAACCTGGCCGGAAACCTGCAGGAACGTTGCGTGTTCGCGACCGGACTGGAAATGCTGCACACCCTTGAAAAGCAGCAACAGCAGCACGATGGCGGCAAGCACGATGCCCGTGAGCAGGATGAGCTGACGATTCGCCGCGCTGCGTGAGGGTCTCGTTGAACGCCTTGCTGTGGCTGACGCCGCACCGTTTCCTGCGCCGGCGGCACGGCGCGCACCTGCGTCGTTGATCCGCCGCCCGGCCGCGCCGGTGGGAGACGGCCGATTCGCCGTCCTTTGACTCGCTGCGCCGCGTCCGAAGCGTGACATGAGGCTGCCGAGGGACAACAGGCCAGCAAACCGCAGCTTTGGGCGAGGGTGCGTTCGCGCCTCCTCCTGTACCGGACTGCCAGCTTTCTCGCGAACGTCAGGTCGTGCCTGTACGACCAACGCATAGGCCGGCTCGGTGTCGCCTTTGAGGTACTGCGTGCGCATGCCCTGGCTCAACACGCGCATTTCGCCGCCAGTCAGCCACTGTTCCAGGCGGTCGGGGGGCAACGATTGGGCTAACGCCGAGGAGCAGACCGCAACCAGATCGCCATCGGCCAGACGGGCGCTGAATAACTGAAAGCTGATGCGCTGACCGTGCCCGAAAAAGCTCTCGGCGGTCGCCGTGCTTTGCTCGTTTTCCCAGAAGGGCGGGTCCGGCACCAGGGCGATGCCGGTCTTCGTCCCGATATAGGTTTGCACCGGCAACGTCTGCGCGATGGCAACCTCGCCATCACGAATGGCGAGACAGGTGAGCGCCACCACTGGCCGCTCAGCGGCCGGTGGCATGCGCTCATCCTTGAGCATCTTGGCGACACCACGGTCTATGCCACGACTCAATGCCTGGTCGAGCTCCTGGGTGGGGTCACGATAATACTCACCGCGGATCGCATCGGAGACCAGCCGGCAGTAGGCGCGTTCGGCGGGCGAGTCGCTTTGCGTCTCTGTGACGACATAGAGGGACCCCTTGCTCCTGGCCAGGGAGCCGGATGTTGGCTCGGTGACGAAGATGTTGGCGGCGGCGCGATTCAGCGTTGGATCGGTGGCGAGGGATAGTAACCTCGATGTCGTATGCAGGGCAGGCATCGGGTCGGCTACCGCTGCCCGGCGGCGACAGGCGGCGCCACGCCGCCGTCCGCGCGGTCTCGGTAGGCTGCGAGGTCCGCAACATCCCAATCGGCGTACAGCTTGGGAAGCATGTCCAGCGGCGTCCAGGCGCCGCCCTGGCCATACTTGCCGTGATATTCGCGCAGGGTAGCGCCGACCTCCTCGAACTTGATTTGACAGATGCGCAACCCGACAGGGAGCAGCACAGTACTGCGCGAATGGTTGGAAATTTCCATCGTCCAGCGTGAAATGTACCCGACGTCCCCGACGCCAGCGCACTTGCAGACCGAGAGGCTGGCCCGGCCAATGCTGCTGCGCGCGTGCATGCTGGTGGTGATGCCGTTACGACCACCGACCACTTCGATGGTGTGCGCCAGGATAGTCGTGCCTGGTCGCACGGGAATCCTCCCCTCCACGGCCCGGCGCGGCTCCCCCCAGAAGGCGCGCGCCTGCGCCTCGACGGTGAAGTCCACCGACTCAACGTTGGCATCGGGTTGGAAGTACCACTCGCCGAGCCGACAATCATAGGAGTTTGTGCCCAGTTGGCGCTGATCGAAGGGGGAAATCACGACGTTCCCCCGCTCTCTCTCTTGCAGAATGCGGAGGTCGGAAAGGAGCATTCGACCTCTTTTCGTTCGACGGCACACGCCACTACTGGTCCCTACCTCTGGGACCACAGAGCCAAAGCTCCCCGTGCACGGCACTGCCGGCGCACCCGGCACTGAGTATAACGCCAGCGGCGCATCGTGCCACGCAGGAATGGCCCAGGCGTTGCAGCAAACCGTATCATGGCCCCTAACGATGCATATGCGCTCGCCGGTCACCATCGCCACCCCCCCGCATGCCGTGGCCCGTTATCCGGCGCCGGCGACACTGGCGGGCCAGGTCGAGCGTGTCCTGTTTCATAATCCGTCCGGCCCATATACGGTAGCGTTGCTCCAACCAGACGGTCCGGAGCGCCCGGTTGGTGTCGCCGGTTCCTTTCCGGAGGTGCGGCCGGGCGAATACCTGCGCTGCAGCGGCAGTTGGGAAATCCACGCGCGCTTTGGACGCCAGTTTCGGGCAACAGACGTCACCCTTGTGCTCCCGGCATCGGCGGCAGGCATTCGCCGCTACCTGAGTTCACCGTTTGTCAGTGGGATTGGTCCGGTCACAGCCCACCGGCTGGTCGAGCAGTTTGGCGGCGACACGCTGGCCGCCCTTGACGCCGGACCCACCGCGCTGCAAAAGGCGCCGGGGATCGGTCCCCACCGTGCGCAACGGATCAGCGCGAGTTGGCAACAGCATCAGGCAGTGCGCGACGTGATGCTGACGTTGTTCGACTACGGTCTCTCCTATCGTCGCGCCGAGCAGCTCTACCAGCACTACGGCGCAGTCGCTCCTTTGATCATCCGCAGCGACCCATACCGTCTGACGCTCGATATTCGGGGTATTGGCTTCCTCACGGCCGACCGTATCGCGTCCTCCATCGGCATTCCCGCGGACGCGCCGGGCCGCCTGCAAGCTGGCCTCCTGCATTGCCTGCGGGCGGCCGCCATCGCGGGCCACGTCTGGCTGCCGGCGTCCCGTGTCCTGGAGGAGGGCGAGGCGCTCCTGGCCAAACGCAGCGTCAGCACAGGGGACGAGCAGCGGGCGCCGATCGGGGCCGCCCAATTAGGGCCGGCGCTCCAGGCTCTGGTTGACTCCAACACCGTGGCCTCTGGGCTTGTCGCGGGCGAACCTGCACTGGCGCTCGCCGCGCTCGACAATCTGGAACGTGCGCTGGCCATCGGGCTGCTGCAGTTGTCAGAAGGCTCCCATGATCGCATGCCCTTCTGGTCCCAACTGGATGATTCGGGGTGGTCTCAAGCGTTCGTCGCGTACGGCGGCAGCGCCGACCGCTTGAGCCTGGAGCAGCGCGCCGCCGTGCGCCTGGCGCTGACGGAGCGCGTGGCCGTGCTGACCGGCGGGCCCGGCACCGGTAAGACGACAACCTTGCGTGTACTGGTCGCCCTGGCGCTGGGCCAGGGGGCACGGATCGCCCTCGCCGCTCCCACCGGGAGGGCCGCACGCCGTCTGGCCGAGGCAACGGGGCTGGAGGCGCGGACGATCCACCGCCTGCTTGGCCGGCGCGGCTTCGCCAGTCCTGCCGCCGACGAAGAGACGGATCTGGGGCTCTTTGCCCTGGAAGGCATGGATGATCGCGGGCCGGACGCCGCCGCGCGCGGCAAGAGTCGCAGCGAAGCACGCCTCAGTGCCGACCTGGTCGTCATCGACGAGGCGTCCATGCTGGACCTGCCACTGGCGCGCGCGCTGGTCAGGGCTGTGCCGGCAGGGGCGCACCTGCTGCTGGTTGGTGACGCCGACCAGTTGCCAAGCGTCGGACCCGGCCAGGTACTGGCCGACATCATTGCCTCGGGACGCTTCCCCGTATGCCGACTGCAGCGCATCTTTCGGCAAGGGGAAGGATCTGGCATCGCCGCCAACGCGCAACGCATCAACGCGGGTGAGATGCCCGTGTGGGAGCCGGGGCTGGGCAGCAACGACTTCTACCTGTTCAATGCCGACGACGCGACGGCCTGCCGGAGCCTCGTCCTGGACCTGGTCACGCGACGCATCCCAGCGCGTTTTGCGCTGGCGGGCGGCGCGATTCAGGTGCTCGCCCCCATGCACCGGGGCCCCCTCGGCCTCTCGACGCTCAACCCGGAGTTGCAGGCCGCGCTCAACCCGCCCGACCCCGCCAGACCCGAACTCAGTCTGGGCTCGCGACTTCTACGCCTGGGTGACCGCGTCGTGCAGTCGCGCAACAACTACGACCTGGGCGTGTTCAACGGTGACATGGGCACGATCATTGCGCTCGATCCAGGAGGGTTTACCGTGACCGTTCGCCTGGATGATGGTCGCGACGTCACGTATTCGGCCGCGGCGTTGCCGGAACTGCACCTGGCATACGCCCTCTCCATTCATCGGGCACAGGGCAGCGAGTTTCCGGTGGTGGTGCTGCCTGTCGTCACCGGACAGTTCATCCTGCTGTCGCGCCGGCTGCTCTACACCGCCGTGACACGGGCGCAGCGCCTCGTCGTGCTGGTCGGGCACAGCCGTGCAGTTTCCTTCGCCGTGCGTGATGCCGGCAGCGAGGCTCGTATCACGGCGCTCGCAGAACGCCTGCAGCACCCGCCGACCCCTCCGGTCGTGTTACCCCGACAGCGGTCGCGTCGTCGCGGCGCCACGCAGCCGTCGCTGCTTTGAAGCTTCCTTAGCGACGTACCGCTCCCACTCCTCCGAACGGCACAGTGCCGGGGCTGGCGAAACGAGCTACGCCGGAACCTCTGTGGTCGCGGCAGGGCGGCGGCGACTCGTCAGCCAGGTGATGCGGCCGCGGGTGAGGTCGTAGGGCGAAAGCTCGACGCGTACCTTGTCACCCACAACGACGCGAATGAACTTCGTCCGCATTTTGCCGCCAATGTGCGCCGTGATGCGGATCGGCGCTGCGCTGGTTGCGCCGGCGGATTGGTCTAACTGCACTCGAAAGTAACCGTTGGAGAGCGCCTCGACGATCGTGCCGTCGACCTCTACCCCGGATTCCTTTGCCATTCTGCTCCTAACTCTTCTGTCGACGCGCAGCGAGCATGTTACCCACAGCCAACGCGCCGTTGTGTTGCCAGACAGTAGCCCAGGGCGGACGCTTGTCTTCCCGGGCTACTGCCTGTCTGTTCGTTGCCCAATTTTACCACGTCGCGTCACTGCGCCTCGACATGGGCACGTGCGACACTAGCCCTCATATCTACCTGGGGTACGACGCTGGGGGAAACGTCGGGTATCCTGAATCCGCTCGCAGACGAGGACGGAATGAACGTACAGAACATCGGACGGGCTGGCGCGGCCCTCTTGTTGTCGACCATCCTCGCCGGCTGCGGCGCTGCTGGGGCAATCAACGCTCAGCAATCAGGCGTCAACGACTCTGTCGGCGCGGCAACACAGTCTGCCGTCACGGTGGTCATCACTCGAACCGTCGTGGTCACGTCGACCGTCTTTGCCACGGTAAGCGTCGGCACAAGTTCCCAATCCGGCACTACCGCACGAGAGACGGCTTCGGCGCTGACGTCCACCGCAGTGACGTCGAGCCATCCTGTGCATGTCACGCCAACGCCGGTGCCGGGCGGCCTCCCGATAGGCGACGCGGCCACCGTCACGCTCGCCTTCCTCGGGGCCCTGGAGAAGGACCAGTCCGGCGCTTCCAGCCTGAAATATCTCAGTACACGGTTACAGGCGATTATCCAAAGCGGTCATTCTATTGCCTCGCTCATCGGCGTACCGGGCATGTACACGCGCTATCACGCCGACGCCGCGATCTCGCGCGGCGGCGGTAGAGCGGCAACGGTGGTGACGACGCTAACTTACTCTTCCGGCCCAGTCCAGCGCCTGTTTACCCTGATACCAGAGGCCGGGACCTGGCACATTGACGATATCGCCGACACCAGTGCATAAGATATCCTCTCCTGGTTTGCTGCGGCAACGGATGTCTAACGAGCGCCTCCCCCAATGCTGGGAGAGGGGTTCACCAGTCAGGAAAGGTAGATGATGGTAATTCCAGGTAACATTGATCTCGCTGCGGTCCGGCGTTCACTCCTGGCACAGCGCGTGGAAACTCCGTCCTGGGGGTTCGGCAACTCGGGCACTCGCTTCGCCGTGTTCGCCCAGCCGGGCGTACCGCGCGACCCCTACGAGAAACTGCAAGACGCCGCCGAGGTGAACCGCCTGACGGGCATCTGTCCCTCCGTGGCCTTGCACATTCCCTGGGACAAGGTGGATGATTACGGCAAGCTGAAGCAGGCAGCGGCCGACCTTGGTCTTCGCCTGGGGGCGATCAACCCGAATGCCTTTCAGGACCCCGCCTACATGCTCGGTAGCATCTGCCACCACGACGCCGCCGTGCGCCGTAAAGCAGTTGACCACCTCCTGGAGTGCATCGCCATCGCCGGGCAAACCGACTCGCACCTGTTGAGCCTCTGGTTCGCCGACGGCACCAACTACCCCGGCCAGGCCGATTTTCGGCGCCGCAAGCACTGGATGGTCCAGAGTCTCGCTGAAGCCTACCGGGCGATGCCACCAACGATGCGTATGCTGGTGGAGTACAAGTTTTACGAGCCGGGCTTCTACCACACGGATCTCTCCGACTGGGGTATCGCCTCCCTGGTCTGCCGCGAACTGGGGCCGCAAGCGCAGGTGCTGGTCGACCTCGGCCACCACGCCCAGGGCGTCAACGTCGAGCACATCGTGGCCTTGTTGCTGGACGAAGGCCGGCTCGGCGGGTTTCACTTCAACAATCGCAAGTATGGCGACGATGACCTGATCGTCGGGTCAATCAACCCCTACGAGCTGTTCCTGATCTTCAACGAGCTGGTCGCGGAAGAAGCGACCGGTGGTGCAAAAGACGTCGCCTACATGCTCGACCAGTCGCACAACGTAGAAGCCAAAATTCCGGCGATGCTGCTCTCCGTGCTCAACGTCCAGCACGCCTACGCCAAAGCGCTGCTGGTGGATCGGGTGGCGTTGCGCGCCGCGCAGGATCAGGGCGATGTCGTCGCAGCCATGTACGTGCTGCAGCAAGCATTCGAGACCGACGTGCGGGAACTGTGCGCCGATGTCCGTGAAGAGCTCGGCGGCGCTCGCGACCCATTGAACGCCTATGCCGCCAGCGGCTACGCCGCCTGCAAGGCCGCGGAGCGCGTGGGCGGGCGCCAGATGAGTTGGGGCTGATACCGCGCGATCGTCCAGTGGTAGCATGACGAGCACCCAAGTCGGCTTCGTCGCACTGTACGGAGATAATACCTTGCCACTATTCGGCTTTCGCCGGCCAGCGTCGAACGGCCACACGGCTTCGATACCGGCCGCCACCACCCAGGCGCCTACAGGACCCGCTACCGGCAACAGCCGGACACCGGCCGGAGCGGCGGTCGGCGGCGTGGACGACGCGGCCGTGCTTCAGGCGTTGCGCAGCGTTGAAGACCCCGACCTGCACCGCGACATCGTCGCTCTGGGCATGATCAAAAACATTGTCATAACACCCGGAGATCAGGGCGTACACGTTGCGTTCACCTTCGAACTGACGACACCCGCCTGCCCCGTTCGTGACCAACTGCAAGCGGCGGCGCGCGCGGCCGTGCTGACGTTACCCGGCGTCGAAGCAGTTGACGTTGCCATGACGGCCAACGTTCGCGGCGGCGCGCAGCGGGCGGAATTGCCGGGCGTCCGCAACACTATCGGTATTGCCAGTGGCAAAGGCGGTGTCGGCAAATCGACAGTCGCCACAAACCTGGCAGTCGCGCTGGCCCGCACCGGCGCTCGGGTTGGTTTGCTGGACGCCGACATCTACGGGCCGAGCGTGCCCGCTATGCTGGGTCTCCACGAGAATCCGAATGTCATCAACGAGCGACTGCAGCCATTACGGGCCTACGGCGTGCTGGTGATGTCGATGGGCTTCCTGGTGCCCGACGACCAGGCGATTATCTGGCGGGGGCCGATGATCAGCCAGGCCGTCGCCCAGATGATCCGCGACGTGGACTGGGGGGAACTCGACTACCTGCTGATCGACCTCCCGCCGGGAACCGGCGACGTGCAGTTGACAATTGCCCAGGTGCTCAACCTCACCGGCATCGTCATCGTTTCCACTCCTCAGCACGTGGCGCTCGGCATAGCCGCCAAGGCCCACGCCATGTTCAAGCAACTGCACGTGCCGATTCTCGGTTTCGTCGAGAACATGAGCTACTTTGTCTGCACCCACTGCGGCGAACGCACAGACATCTTCAGCCATGGCGGCGCGCACCGTCTTTGCGAGCAGTTGCACGCACCCTTCCTGGGTGAGGTCCCTCTCGACGAGCAAGTGCGCGAGAGCGGCGACCGCGGCGTCCCGATCAGCGCGCAACCGGACGCGTCACCACAACGCGACGCCTTCGACCGCGTCGCCAAGGCCATGGCCGCCCAGGTCAGCATCCGCGCCTCCCGCGCGCTTCCCCTCTTGCAAATCGAGCGGCGCTGACGTTGGGATGGCGGACCACGTCGCCATCCCAACGCCGTCCCTTCACACCGGCCAGCGCGCGTCGATCTCGTCCTGGTAGGCATGCACCTTGCCGGATAGCACGTCCGCCACGGCTACTGCCTGGCCGCTGTAGCCGGACTCATACACGGCCAGCGGCAACGCCAGGGTGCGCAGGCCGTCCTCGCCGTTGACCTCCGGCTGCGTCCCGTTGCGCACCGCTTCGAAGAAGTCGTGCATCTCGATAGCGAACTCGTCGGTGAGGCCACCCGGGAAGACATGGTCGCGCTGCTCAGCGGACAGTGTGGCCAGATAGCGCTCCTTCAGTTCGTCCAGTGTGATGACCTGATCGTCGCTGGTCTTCAGTTCCCCGCCATTCATGAAGAGGTGGTAGACCGCGTACTGACTATGCGTGCCAGTGTCCGTGAGCGAGCCGGCGCTCCCGTAGATAATCAAGCTGCTGGCCGCGTGCCCTGTCAGGCCGGCCGACCAGGTCCAACTGCCGACGACGCCACTGGCGAAGGTGAAGGTGACGATCGCCGTGTTCTCCCGGCCTTCCCGCACCGTGTTCGCCCCGTCTGGCCCAAAGCCGCGCAGCTCAGCGTAGACATGATCGACTTCCCCGAAGAACATGCGAACGCTATCCATGAAATGAAAGCCGCTGTCGACAACCATCGCGCCACCCGACATCGCCCGATCGGCGCGCCAGTTCTCGCGGACCGGCCGTCGCTCGCCGGCGGCCGGCGCAGCCGCAGCCGCCGGGCGGGGTCGCGGCGCTGGGCGCGGACGGACGTCGTGGCAGAAGAAGGCGCGTGGTTCGCCGATCAGGTGCGCGTCGTTGATCGCCCAGTTGGCGGCACGCTCACCGGGCATGCGGCGCATTGGCACTGCCAGGGCGAGTACCTTGCCGGCCTTTTGCCCCGCATTGACCAGGGCCCGCCCCGTTTTCATCGTGACGGTGAACGGTTTCTCCAGCAAGACATCACACCCTGCCTGGAAGGCGTCGATCCCCGCGACGTGGTGCAAGCCGTGTGGTAAACAGATGTCCACAGCATCCACGGTGCCGTCGGTCAGCATCTGCCGGTAATCGCTGTACTGTGTCGGTCGCAGACCCAGATGCTCGGCCGACCAGTCGGCCGCCATTTCCGCATTCTGCGCGACGCTATCAGCGACTGCCACCAGCTCCACATCGCGGTCGCGGTCGACCTGGTGGAGCTTCTCCAGTGCCGTCAGGTGGCGAGCGCGGGCAATACCCCCGCAACCAATGAGTCCCAGTCGCATCCTGTCACCTCTTCATCTCCCTACTGCCTTCTCCGGACCGCCCGCAGCACTGTGCGCGACCGGGAACCGCCTATTGCGGCGGCCCTATGGTAGCAGTATTCCAGCGTGGCTGTAGCATCATGAGGCGAGGCAGTGCTCAAGGTCCACCACCGACTGCGCCAGCGCTGACTGCTGGAAGCGATTCGGCCCGGCTCCGAGTGAGGAGCCAGGGCGAATCGCTTGCGAAGCTCGGATTGAAGAGTACCGAGATCGCTACCGACAAAAAAAGAAGAACTCCAAGGCAATCCCAACCGGGATGCACCACGATACCAGTCCGGCGATGTCTGCGTCAAATACACGCCAAGCGAATGAGTTGATCTATTATTCACAATGTCTTAAGGTTGGGCCAACGACCGAACATTCCGATTCTGTGTATCATAGGAGTTGGGCGTTGCGCGCCTGACAACGGTTCCGCTGTTCGCCAATGTCTCTCAATTGTTTGCCACGGTGAAGGACAATGCCGGTGATTGGACAGACTACCGCCGCTCGGGGACTCAGTTCGCTGCCTATGCGTTTGCTGGCGCTACTCTTGATCGTTATCGTCGGGGCTGGCGGCATCGTGTATTTTGTGCGCGGTCGCACGGGGGCAAGTACAGCGCCAACCTACCAGACGGCGCAGGTGAGCAAAGGCAACGTGTCGGTCGTCGTGGCGGCAACCGGACCCATCAGCACCGCGCAATCGATCCCGCTGACCTTCAAGCAGAACGGCAAGATCACCGAAATTCTGGTCAAACCAGGCGACAAGGTCACGACCGGCGAAGTGCTGGCCAAAGAGGACGCCACAGATTTCCAAAACACGCTCAATCAAACCACGGCGACCCTCGATCAGCAGAAGGCGGCGCTTGCCAAGCTAACGACAGGTCCCACTCCCCAGCAAATCGCCGTGTCGCAGCAGGCGATCAATAGTGCCCAGTCCAATCTCGCCAACGCCCAAAAGAATGTTCAATTGGTGGCGGATCAGAATGCGAAAGACCTGCAAACTGCCCAGGTGACGCTGGCCAACGCGCAACAATCGCTCGCTGATGCGCAGGCGAACTACCAGACGGTTCAGAACGAACTAGCTAAGAGTGTAGACGCTGATCGGCAAGCCGTTGCCAACGCGCAAACCGCCCTTTCCAATGCCCAGAAAAACTACAACTCCGTGCAAGCGCAGATCGTCGCCAGCACGCAGGCCGACCAGGTGGCGCTCCAGAATGCCCAGCAATCGTTGAACAACGCCAAGCAGAATCAGGCGTCCACAGCCCAGCAAGTTGCTGCCGCCCTCCAGGCGGATGCTACCGCAGTGCAAAATGCCCAGCGGGCCTTCCAGAACACCCAGGCGACGTTAGCCGCCGGAACACCGGTGCAGCAACAGCAGCTTGCCCAGGCGAACAACGACTTGAACACCGCCCAAATCAGCCGTGATGCCGCCTGCAACCTGGGCAATCACGCCAATAGTCAGGCGGGATGCGACGCTGCGAACGCCGCCGTGAATACCAAGTTGACTGCTATCACCTCGATTCAGGCGCAGATTCAGCAGACGCAGACGCAAGGTCAGCAGACGCTGGCCACCGCCCAGTCGGCGTTGAAGACGGCCGAGGATGCCGCCAACTCGGACAAAGCCAGGCAACAAGCCACGAGTCTCACCGCCCAGCAGGCCGTCGACCAGGCCACAAATGCCTTGAAGACAGCGCAGGCCGCCTTGAATAACGACACCGCCAAGTTCCAGGGCAACGTCGTGCAGGCGCAGACATCCATCGACTCCGCTCAGGGCGCTCTGAAGACGGCGCAGACCGCTCTCGCCTCGGACGGAGCGAAGAACAGTGCCCAACTGCAGGCAGCACAGCAGCAGATAGACACGGCGACCTCGGGCGTCAAGACGGCGCAGACCGCGCTGGACGGCCAAACGACAAAAGCGGCCTCGGCCTTGCAGGCAGCCCAGGCTACCGTGGACGCCGACACACAGGCAGTGAAAACGGCGCAGGCAGCGCTCGCTCAACTCCAGGCTCCGCCCACCCAGGCCGACCTTGACGCGGCCAGGGCCCAGGTCGAGAACGCCACTGCAGCATTGCAAACGGCCCAAGCCAACGTCGACTCCACTGTTTTGAAGTCGCCCATCGACGCCACCATTGCCCAGGTGAATGGCAACACCGGGCAGTACCTGGCAGGCGGTTCAGTGAGCGCGGTAGCGACCAACGGAGCGGCCAACGGCTTCATCCTCCTGAATAATCTGAGTACCCTGCAAGTGATCGCCCAGGTCAATGAGGCCGACATGGCCAAGATCAATCTGGGGGAACCCGTCGACTTCACGATCGACGCCTTCCCCACCCAGACGTTTACCGGCAAAGTAGCCGTCATTCAGCCGCTCGGCGCAGTGCAACAGAACATCGTCAACTACAACGTCACCAGCACGATTGATCCGACAACCACCAAGCTGCTGCCCGGCATGACCGCCAACGTCAACATCGTCACTGACCAGCGTACCGGCGTGCTGGTTGTCCCCAGCGCAGCACTTTCCTTTGCACGTACCCAACTGCAGCGTCAGGCCGCGGCAGGGACGCCCATTGCGGGCGGTCCGAACGCGGCACGAAGTGTCGGCGGCAGTGCGTCGGTGAGCGAATCAATCAGCAGCAGCTTGACAACGAGTCGAAACGGCACGGTCTCCCTGCGGTCGCCAGCGACGGGCGTCGGCGGCGCGAGCGGCACGTTGGCAAGGGGAGGCGCCGGCGGTACCCGCACCGCACAGGGCACGGGTACCAACACCGCCGCGCAGGGCAACCAGGCGCAACGCGGACAACGCGCTGCCGCGGGCAGTGCAACCAGCCAAACCGCGGCGCTGCGCGCGCCGATTCTGGTCATGGAAAACGGCACGGCAACCTTGCGCTTGATCCAGGTCGGGCTGAGCGACGGACGCAACACAGAGGTGGTCTCCGGCCTCAGCGCCGGCCAGACCATCGTCATCGGTACGGGTAGTGTGGGAGGCGCCCGCCCGACGAGTCCAGCTGTCGGCGGACGGCCGGGCGGCGGCGGCGGCGCGTTCGGAGGTCGGGGCGGGTGATGAGCAGTAACGGCGGCTACCACGCCCTGAACGGTATGACGAACGGCAACGGCATTGAGGAGTCAGTCCGGCGCACCGAACAGCCGATCATCCGGGTCGAGGGTTTGACCAAGGAATATCGCATGGGGACCAACGTCGTACGTGCCCTGCGCGGCGTCGATCTTCAGGTCATGCCCGGCGAATTCGTCGCAGTGATGGGACCTTCCGGGTCCGGCAAATCCACTTTCATGAACCTGGTGGGTGCGTTAGATCGCCCCTCCGCCGGCAGCTACTGGTTGGATGGAGCCCTCGTCAGTGCGCTGTCGCGCGACCAACTGGCCGCTATCCGGAACCGGAAGGTTGGCTTCATCTTCCAGGGGTTCAATCTGCTGCCGCGTCAGACGGCCATCGGCAACGTCATGCTGCCGATGCTCTATGCCGGCATTGGCGGTGGCCAGCGCCGCCAGCGCGCGCAAGAGGCGCTGCGCCTCGTCGGGCTGGCCGACCGTGCTGACCATCGGCCGAGCGAACTCTCCGGCGGCCAGCAGCAGCGTGTCGCTATTGCCCGCAGCCTCGTCAATAATCCTGCCCTGATTCTGGCCGACGAGCCAACCGGCAACCTGGACAGCCGGACCAGTGTCGAAGTCATGGCGATCCTGCAAGAACTGAACGAAGCCGGCATCACCATTCTCCTGGTCACCCACGAGGCGGACGTTGCCGCCTACTGCAAACGCAACGTGGTCTTTCGCGACGGCAAGGTCGTGCGCGACACGCTCGTGCCCACTGTACGGCAAGCCAACGAGGTGCTGCCGACGTTACCGATCATCGGCCAGGAGGAAGTTGCATGAGCGCCGCGATCCAGACCCCTACGAGGCCTGCTGCTCCAGCGGTTCCGGCCCTGCCCAAGCGGCTGCCTTCGATTGAACGCAAAGGGGGCTCGTCGGCCCTCACCACGATCGTGCAGAGTATGCTCTCAGCGCTCGAGGCGCTCGCAGCGAACAAGCTGCGTTCGCTGTTGACCATGCTCGGCATCATCATCGGTGTCGGCGCGGTGATTGTGGTCATTGCCATCGGCCAGGGAGCTAAGGATGCCGTCGCACAGCAACTCGCTCGCCTGGGCACCAATATGGTGACGATCCAGCCGGGAAGTACCAACATCGGCGGTTTTACCTCGGGGGCAGGCGGGCGGCCGACATTGACGGACAAGGACGTTCAGGCCATTCAACGCCAGGTGCCGCATATCACGGCGATCAGTCCGCTCATCGGCGGTAATAACCAGGTGGCCTACCAGGGCCTCAACTGGCAGACGCGGGTCCAGGGTGTCTACCCGGATTACCAGACTATTCAGGACTACACCGCCAGCAGCGGCGCCTTCTTTACCCAGGCCGACGAAATCAACGCCAATACCGTCGCCATGATCGGCCAGACGGTGGCCGACAACGTCTTCCCTGGCATCAACCCCGTCGGGCTGCGCTTCCGCATCCGCAACGTCATTTTTCAGGTGGACGGCGTCCTTTCGGTCAAGGGCAACAACGGCTTTCAGGACCAGGACGACATCATCCTGATTCCCTACCTGACCGCCGAACGGCGTCTGTTCGGTACGAGCAACGTCGGCCAAATCCAGGTACAGGTCGATCAGACCCAGAACATCGACGGTGTGATCTCCGACATCTCGACGGTCCTGCGCCAGTCGCACCGACTGCCGTCGTACAAGCCGGATGACTTCACGGTTCGCAACCTGCAGCAAATCTTACAGGCAAACGAGCAGACGGCGAATACCATTGCCACCCTGCTCACTGCTGTGGCAGCCGTCTCCCTGCTGGTGGGCGGCATCGGCATCATGAACATCATGCTAGTGTCGGTGACGGAACGGACGCGGGAGATTGGCATCCGTATGGCGATCGGCGCCCGGTCCCGCGACGTGCTGCTGCAGTTCCTCGTGGAGGCAGTAACGCTGTCGGCAGTTGGCGGCATCATCGGCATCATCTTCGGCTTCCTGGTCACGTTCGCCGTCAGCCACTTTGCCGACTGGCGAACGGCGGTCGCACCGGCGTCGGTCCTGCTGGCCTTCGGCTTTGCCGCTCTGATCGGCATCTTCTTCGGCTTTTACCCGGCCCGCAAGGCGGCAGGTCTCGACCCGATTGAGGCGCTGCGGCACGAATAGAATTTAGCCGGTGAAGTAGCGTGCCAGGTACGTTGCCGTCGAGCGCCGCAAGGTTTTGCAAGCGACAGAGCGCCGTAGGGGCAGGCCTTGTGCCTGCCCAATACGCATCAATTTAGGGCCGCGATCCACGACCGCCGTGCCCTGCGCCTCCAGATAGGCGGCGGCGTGCGGCCAGCGTCGGCCACGCTGATCGAACACGGCGGGCTGCACCGGCAGGCGGGAGAGCACAAACACCCCCTGGTCGATGAGCGTGCGCAGTTGGGGCAGGCACACGTAGCCCAAGTCGGTGACTTGCAAGGCGCCTCGGGGCAAGGCCGGAGCCGCCAGGCTGGCCGCGCGGTCGCTGTCCCGTCCCGCTTCCAGGTCGACCCACTCCAATGCCCCGGTGATGTACTCCCAACGCACCTGCACCTTGAGGCCCGCCTGCGTATTGGTCGCCACCCGCCCCCCGCAGCCCGGCCAGATCGTCCCCAGCACATCGGGCAGGCGAATCGTCGTACTGTCCCACAGATATACCCCGGCGAAGCGGCGCAGCACGCGCATTGCCACCGGCGTCGCCTGCACCGTCGCCTGCACCGCCTGCTCCAACACCTGCCGCAGGCACGCCGCCGATTGCTCGCTGAAGCGCTGATCCAGTCCCTGCGGGCTGATCACCACCCCGCAACTGCCCGCCATCTGCACCAGTTGGCCGTAACTCGCCGCCGGGTCATCCAACCACGCAAACACCAGCGCCTGCACGAAGGTGGCGCCCGTCAGCTTCCGCTCCCGTTGGATGAACCCCGTCTCCCGCGCCACCGCGTCCGCCCCCGTCGTCAATACCGCTTGCAGCACCGCTGCGACCTGTGGCACACTGACCATCGTCTCGTCCCTTCTGACATCCTGCTTGTATTGCCAAACCAACAGCATGCCCGCCGGACGGACTTTTGTCAGCCAGTCATACCCCCCATCCTAAATTGATGCGTATTGGGCGGCCCACCACGCTCCCCGTACCGCGCATACATTACGCTCAGGTCCAACTGGGCGATACTGTCCACCACGAAGCGCGCCAGCACCCAGGGGGGTACCCGCCGACGGCAGACAATCGCCCAACCGCACCTGCACCTCCAGCGTCGCCACATAATCGGCCGTCCGAAACGCCCTGCTCATCGCACCCTCCTCTGCAACGACGCTGGCCTAGCATCCCTCGCCTAACCGCGCTGCCTCTCTCCGACAAACTGCCAGTACGAGGTTTTGCAAGGCCTTGGGCGGTTAGGCAGGCACAATCCCCCTTGCAACACGCCAGCCGAACCGCATAGTGACTTCCAGAATCCTGTACTAGTGGGTCACTTGTCGTGAGACAAGCCATTGCCTGGAAGGCACGGTAGCATGCGGCGGGCCAGTGGAGGAGGTGGGCGCCTGCGGTCCAGCAGGCTGGAGCGATGGTGTGACACGACGGAGAGTGGACTCGCTACGGGAGTTGACGGAGGACGAGCGCATGGTGCTGGGGGAGGTTAGTCGGGCGCGGCAGGAGCCGGCCAGCCATGTGGCGCGGGCGAAAGCACTGCTGGCGGTGGCCGATGGACAGAGTTACGTGGCGGCGGCGCACGGGGTGGGGCGACAGAACGGCGATTGGGTGCGGGCGGTGGTGGCGCGCTTCAACCGGGAGGGGATAGCGGCGCTGCAGCCGGGCCATGTGGGTGGGCCGGGGGTCCGCTACGGCGCGGCAGAGCAGACGCGGATCGTGGCGGAGGCGCGGCGGACG
>DHIZ01000080.1:0-197 GCA_002404055.1 Chloroflexi bacterium UBA4733 | reverse complement strand
CCGACCTACGATGCGGCGGCGCGGGCCACAGTGGTGGCGACGGCGCAGCGCACACCGGATCGCCGACCGCCGACGCCCGCAGGGCGGCCGTGTACGGCGGTCTGGTCCCTGACGACCTTGCAACGGGCGCTGCGCCGCGCGCCGGATGGGTTGCCCGGGGTCAGCACGTACACGATCTGGTGGGTGTTGCGCGATGC
>DHIZ01000240.1 GCA_002404055.1 Chloroflexi bacterium UBA4733 | reverse complement strand
CGGTCTGCCGCCAAGCGACGGGGGGCGACTGCGTTCGCTTTCTCGATGGAAGCAGATGCTAGACGCGACAGCAGTCGCCCCGGTAACTTGGCGGCAGACCGCAGTCGCCGCCCTGTACCCGGAGGCACAAATGCCGCGCGCCTGCCGCGCACTACGTTGCGTCCTACCGGGGTAGCGCCGCGTGTCGTATCGTTATTGGAGGCTGGGACGCGCGTCCCCCTTGCAGGCGAGAGGAGCATGCATCCCTGATGCCCGTCGTCAGCCTGCGTCAGCGCGCCGAACTCCCGGAATTGCTGGACGGTCCGTTACAGGCGGATGGCGATCTGGCCGACAACCTACGCGACCTGGCGCAGATCAATCGCTGGACCGGTGGGGATATCTTGTACCGCCGCGCGCTGGGCCGGCTCCTCGGGCAGTCGCCGAGCGCTTCCTTCTCGCTGCTTGATGTCGGCGGCGGTCGCGGCGACGGCGTCGCACATGTCGTGACCTGGGCGGCGCGGCGGCGGCATACGTGTCGCGGTCTGCTGCTGGACCGCTCGACACCGATTCTGCAACTGGCAAGCAACCAGCGCCATTTCGGTGTCCGCGTACTACAAGGCGACGCCTGCCGCTTGCCGATGCGGGATCGCAGCGTCGATGTTGCCGGGTGCTCGCTGCTCTTGCATCACTTCTCGCCAGACATGGCTGTCGTCGTGTTGCGGGAGATGGCGCGCGTCGCCCGAATCGGCGTGATTGTCGACGACTTGCTGCGCAGCCGCCTTGGTTACCTGGGCGCCCGGCTGATGGGGACACTGCTCACCGCGAACCGCCTGACGCGGCACGATGGGCCGCTTTCCGTGCGGCGTGCCTATCGGCCGTCGGAACTCGCGGAGCTGCTTCGTCGCGCCGGCATCCGGCCACTCTGCCAACTGACGATCCCTGGTTACCGCTCAGTCGTGGCCGGAAATCCCGACCATGTAACGCAGCTATGAGCGCTGACGGCGCCGGTCGGCGGTACGACGTGGTCATTGCCGGCGCGGGTCCTGCCGGCGCGGCAACGGCGATGGTGCTGGCGCGTGCCGGCGTCTCGGTCGCGCTGGTCGACCGTGCCCGCTTTCCCCGCCCCAAGGCCTGCGCCGAGTACTTCAGTCCCGGCGTCGTCGATATCCTTGAGCGTCTGCGCGTCTGGCAGCAGGTGGCTCGCCTGCCGCACGCCCGGCTCACCGGGATGGAACTGGTCGGCCCGGGCGGTGGTCGCCATCTGGTGGCCTATCCAGACGATCCACTACCGCGCCGCTCGCTGACGGTCCGGCGCGACCTGCTGGACGCTGCCCTGCTGGAGCAAGCCGCCGCGGCTGGCGCCACGCTGTTCCTCGGGCACGCAGTGCGTGACGTTATGCGGAGTGGCAGGCGTGCCACCGGCCTGCTCGTTCAACATGCCGACACGCTGACGGAACTACCGGCGCAACTCGTGATCGGCGCCGACGGCACACGCTCGATTGTGGCCCATCGCCTTGGACTGGAAGCACCGCGACGCTGGCCGGCCCGTCTCGGGCTGGTCGCTCATTATGACGGGGTCGAGTTCCCCACCGATTATGGCGAGATGCACCTGGCGAGCGGGGTGTACTGTGGCCTGGCGCCGCTCGGCAACGGTGGCATGAACGTCGGCTTCGTCACGAGTGCGGCGACGGCTCGACGGCTCGGCAGCGCCGACGCGATCTTCGCCTGGGTGCGCCACCAGTTGCCAAATGTGGCCCAGGCTCTGCGCAACGGGCGCCAGGTCGGTACCCTTCGGGGCAGCATGCCCCTGGCCCATCGTTGTTACCGGACGTTCACCGATGGCGCCTTGCTGGTCGGTGATGCCGCCGGCTTCCTCGACCCCTTCACCGGCGAGGGCGTCTTCCGCGCGCTGCGCGGCGCCGAACTGGCGGCTGCCGTGGCACTCGATGCACTGAAACGCGGCGACGTGTCTGCCCGTACACTGGCGCCCTACGCCGCGCTACGGCGACGCACCTTCGTTGCCAAGGACGCCCTCTGCTTGCTGATCCAGCTCTTCGTCGCTCGGCCACGTCTGCTCGACTACGCCATTCCACGTCTCAATGCCCGCGGCGAGGCGCGAGCACTGGCGGCGGCACTTGGCGACTACCGGCCGGCAGCGCGGGTGCTGACCCCGCCAATGCTCTGGCGGTTGCTGGCGCCGTGATGCGCCGGGAGCCGACCGAACCGCCGGTGTATTCGTGCCCCTCGCCACGACGCAATGAAGGAACGCCATGCACATAGCAAACGCCCTCCTGATCGCCGCGCCTCCCGCCCGCATCTACGAGCTGGCCGCGCCGGTGGAACGCTGGCCGGCGATCCTGCCCCACTACCGCTGGGTCAAGGTGCTGGAAGAGCGCGGCAACACCCGACTGGTAGAAATGGCCTGCTGGCGCGACGGCATCCCCTTGCGCTGGACCGCGCTGGAGGAGTTGTTGCCGGACGTGCCGCGCATCCGCTTCCTGCATGTTGCCGGCATCACGCGCGGCATGGAGGTGGTCTGGGAGTTCCTGCCGCGCGGGGAGATGACGGAAGTTCGTATTGAACACGACTTGCGCTTGCGCTGGCCGGTCATCGGTCCAGCGATCGCCGACCGCATCATCGGGCCGCTCTTCGTCAGCGCCGTCGCCAACAAGACGCTGCAGCGGATGAAGATCCTGGCTGAAGCCGCCAATGGCTGGTGAGCGCCGGCGGGTGCTGGTGACCGGCATCGGCGTCATCACGCCGATCGGCATCGGCCGCGCCAACCTCTGGACCGGCGTGCGCCAGGGACGTTCCGGCATCGGTAAGCTTACCCGTTTCGACCCTGCAGGCTACCGTTCCCAACTCGCCGCCGAGGTACACGGCTTCGACGTTGCCGATTTCGTCGCCGGTCGGCAGGCCCGGCGTCTTGATCGTTTCTCTGCCTTTGCAGTTGCCGCTGGAAAGCTGGCCCTGGAGGACGCCGGGATTTCCCCTGGTGCGCCGTGCCTCCGCCACGCCGGTGTCGCCGTCGGCAGCGCGCTGGGGGGCGTGGCCTTCGCCGAAGAGCAGTATGCGCGTTTCTCCCAAGCCGGCCTGCGCGCTGTCGAGCCCCACCTGGCTCTGACCATGTTCGGGGGGGCGGGAGCGACGAATCTTGCCATTGCCTTCGACATGCACGGCCCAACCCTGGGCAACGCCAACTCCTGCGCCTCCGGCCTGGTGGCGGTCGGCGAGGCCTTTCGGATGATTCAGCGTGGTGACGTCGACCTGGCGCTAGCCGGCGGGGCGGAAGCGCCGCTGGCCCCATTGACCTACGGCGCTTTCTCCATCATTCACGCAATGTCGGCGCGCAATGAGCAGCCGCAGGACGCCTGCCGGCCCTTCGATGCCGCCCGCGACGGTTTCGTGATGGCAGAAGGGGCTGCCATCCTGGTCCTGGAGTCGTGGGAGCGGGTGCAGGCGCGAGGGGGGCACGCTTATCTGGAAATCACCGGCTACGGCCTGACCAACGACGCCTGGCACATGGCGGCGCCGCGCCCCGACGGGTCGGAAGCAACCCGCGCTATGCGCGGCGCGCTGGCCGATGCGGGAGTGTTACCCGATCAGGTCGGCTATGTGAACGCCCACGCCACCGGAACGCCCCTGGGCGATGCCGCCGAGGCCGTGGCCATCCGTGCCGCCTTGCCCGACACGTGGGAGCAGACGCCGGTGAGCAGCACCAAGCCCTTGCACGGCCATGCGCTGGGGGCAACCGGGGTGATCGAACTGGCCATCACCGCCCAGGCCTTGCAGGAGAGCTGGCTACCCCCCACGGCCAACCTGGATACCGTAGCAGAAGACTGCACGCTACATCATGTACCAGCCGGCGGCGTGAGGCTGGCGCAGACAACAGCACTTTGCAACGCCTTTGGCTTTGGTGGAATCAATGCCTGCCTGGTGGTGCGGCTGCCCTGATCGGCAGGGTTTGGCGGGGGCGCCAGACTGCGCTTCGGCTGTATGCTAGCCCTTGCGTGCCTTTCGCCGGGCGGCGCGGCGGCGCTTCATGCGCTCGGATTCGCTACGGGAAACAAACCGGGAAGCTTCGCGATAACTGCGGAGGATACCGGACTGGCTTACGCCGCGCACAAAGCGGCGCAGGGCCTGATCAAAGTTCTCGCCATCCTTCATCTCAACGTGCATTCGGCTTGCTGTCTTCCTTTCGCTGCCTGCAAACGCCACCAGATCGGCGCACAACCGACCTCATTGTACACCACGTGACCGCCCTCACGCGAATAGCGCCGGCTCCGGCTCAATCAGCGGGGGAACTGCGCCACTAGCAGGTCCGGGCGGTTGGTGGTGATACCGTCGACGCCAATCGCTACCAGTTCCCGCATCGTCGCCGGGTCATCCACAGTCCAGGCGATCACCGTGATGCCCTGCGCATGAAAGAGGCCAACACTCGCCGCCGTAAGTCGGACGTAGTTCACGGTTACCGCGTCCGTTGGTATGGCAGCCACGGTGGAAGCGTCGATACCCTCCAGGGCGTTCGCGTCGAGGGTCAAGGACGTCGCCACTGCCGGATTTGCGCGCTGGGTTGCCAGCAAGCTGGAGAGCGGCTGACCGCAGACGATGGCACGATGCACGCCTGCCTGCTGCACGGCGGCGCCGAGTTGCGCTTCGAAGCCGGCGCCCTTCAGGTCCAGCAGGGGTATCGCCTGGTCGCCCAGGAGCGCCAGTGCCTGCGCCAGCGTGGGCACGTCAGGAGCCGCCTGCTGCAACTCTGCTAGCGACAATGCCGCCACTGGTCGCGACATGCCATCGATGGTGATGGTGTTATCGTGGAGCAGCACCAGCGTGCCGTCGGACGTTGGCTGCACGTCTACTTCGACAAGGTCACAACCCAGCCGGACGGCCTCAGCGTAGGAGCGCAGCGTGTTGGCCACCACCAGACCGGCGGCGCCGCGATGGCCGGAGCGAATCGGGCGCGGGATCTCGTGGAGCCAGGCCGGACCGCGCAGTCTCACGCGGCCACCCAGCGATCATCGCCAATGGTGAGACCAATAGGGAGGAGACCGTGGACGATGCTGGGCTCGAACCAGCGACCTCGCGGATGTGAACCGCGCGCTCTAACCAACTGAGCTAATCGTCCTTCACCGT
>DHIZ01000105.1 GCA_002404055.1 Chloroflexi bacterium UBA4733 | reverse complement strand
GGAGGTTGGCGGCACGTCGAGGTAGTCGCGGCCGACGGCCACCGTCAGGTAGCTGAGACCGGCGCGGCGGCCGTGGGTGGGGTCCAGGGCGACGGCTTCCGCCATGCCGGGGTGCTCCGGTGCCGGCAGCAACACTTCCACCCAGGCATGAGTGCCGCCTTCGCCCAGCAGGTGGCCGGAGACGTAGCGGGCCGGCAAGCCGCAGAGCCGGCAAAGGGACAGCATGACGTGGGCGTAGTCCTGGCAGACGCCGCGGCCCAGGGCCAGCGCTTCTGAAGCGGTGCTGTGAACGCCTGTGGCGCCGTGGGTGTAGCGGAGGGCGGTGTGGACCCACTCGTCGATGCGGTCGGCCAGGGCCGGACCGCCGAGGCCGGACTGCTGTAACTCCTGCGCTGCTCGGCGGACGTTCGCGTCGGGTTGCGTCAGCGCCGAGGGCTGCAGATAGTGATCGTCGTGCAGGGCCTCTGCCGGCAGCAGGTGGGGACCACTGCCCGACGATCGCTCCACGACAATCCAGGCTTCGAACTCGATGGAGCCGGCCACGCGCGGCACGCTGACCTCCAGCACGACGTTGCCGAAGCCATCCTGGCGCTCGGCGCGCGTGTGCTCCGGCAGCGAAACGTCGAGCTGGTAGACGACGCGGCGCTGGTCGCCGAGGCGCGGCGGCGGCACGATCATGAGTTGATGCCGCAGGTCGGCTATCGGACCCGGATAGTCGTAGCGCAGGTGCTGATGCACCAGATAGGCGGTGCGCCGCACGCGGCTCCAATCGACCGCCTGGTGATCGAGCAGCGGCAGCGCCGTGGCCTCGGCGTCGCCCAGCGCCAGGATGTTCGCTTCGCTGTCGATGACGAGCGTCATGACAACACCTGGGAGACCGGCTTGCCGGTGATCGGCGGCAGGTCGTCAGGGCTACCCGTCCACTCGTCGGCCCAGACGGTCATCTGGCGGAGCAGCGGCGCGCCGTAGCTCGTGACCATCGCCACGTCCAGGGCATCGCGTCCGCGCCCGATCAGCACGCGGCCGATGCGCGGCGCGTTGTTACGGGGGTCAAAGGTGTACCAGCGGTCGCCGATAAACGCTTCGAACCAGGCGCCGCCGGCTCCTCTCCCTCCAGCGCGGGCGGCAGGAAGGGATTGGCCGGCAACGTCTCGACCACCGACGAGCTCACCACGGAGAGCCGCCGGTAGCGGGACGGCACCGTGAAGAACTGGACGGTGCTGCCAAAGTAATCGGTGTAAGGCAGCAGCTTGACGCGCGGCGTCACCTGCAGCAGGTGGCTGCGCACGACCTGCCGCTCGTTCGTTGCCGGGGCCAGACGCACCTCCATGGCGCTCTCGGAGATGTCGTCGCTGTAGTCAAAAGTGGTGGTATGGATGACGGAGATAATCACTGCTCTTGCGCCTGTTGCTGGGCGGCCCCTTGCAGGCCGTGGAGGAGGATCGGCTCGAAAAGAAAATAGGCGGCGTGCAACTCCTCGCCAACCCGGTTGAGGCGGATTTGCAGGGTATCCAGGTACTGATGGATGCCGTCCGCCTGCAGGTCATCGACAGAGCCGAACTCCAACGAGGAGCGCAAGCGGCCCATGACGCGCTGCGCCTGGCGAGCGGCGGTGGTGCCGGAGCCGCCGATGGCATCCAACGCCGCCGCCGCCTGGCTGACGCTGAAGCGGATCGAGCGCGGAAAGAGGTCGCTGAAGACCAGGAACTCGCTGACGCTCCAGGCATCCAGCGGCGCCAACTGGTGGCGGCGGTAGGCCTCGTAGGCGCTGCAGGAACGCAGGATGGCCATCCACTGCACGGCCTCCACCGACGCTTCCGGTTCGCCGTCTTCCGGCAGCAGCATCTGCAGTTTGATGTCCAGCAAGCGGGAGGTGTTGTCGGCGCGCTCCAGGTACTTGCCCAACTGGACGAACTGCCACTCTTCACCGCGCAGCATGGTGGCGTCGGTGATGCCCTGGAACGCCTGCGCCGCCTCCTTGATTTGCTGGTAAAAGGCGTGGGGGCCTTCCTCCCACAGGCGGCGGGAGGTGCTGCTGCGCACCAGCCAGTAGGTGCGGTTGAGGTGCTCCCACATCTCGCTGGAAATGGCCTCGCGCACGCCGCGGGCATTCTCCCGGGCACGACTGATGGCGGAGAGGATGGAGTTCGGGTTCTCCACGTTGAAGGTCAGAAACGCCGGCAAGGTCCGCTCGTTGGCCTCGTCGTAGAGGCGGTAGAACAGGTCCTGCGCGGCGGGAACGCCGATCAATGGCTCCCAGTAGCGGCGGGCGTCGCGATCCTGCTGCAAGCCGAGATCGAGCAGCAGGTTGATGTTGACGTCGATCACGCGCGCCGCGTGTTCAGCGCGTTCGATGTAGCGGCCCATCCAGAGCACGGCGTCGGCCACGCGGCTTAGCATTCTGCACCCTCCCGCTCGGCGGGGTCAACGGCGTCCAGCACCCAGGTGTCTTTCGCGCCGCCGCCCTGCGAACTGTTCACCACCAGCGAACCTTTGCGCAAAGCCACGCGGGAGAGGCCGCCCGGCAGCACCTTGATGTTGGCGCCGTACAGCACGTAGGGTCGCAGGTCGACGCGGCGACCCTCAAAATGGTCGTCAATAAAGCTGGGGTGGCTGGAGAGGGCGATCGTCGGCTGGGCAATGTAGTTGCGCGGATCGGCCAGGATGCGCTGCCGGAAATCGGCCAGTTGCTCTTTACTCGCAGCTGGACCGATCAGCATGCCGTAGCCGCCGGACTCGTTGGTGGCCTTGACCACCAGTTCCGGCAGGTGCTCCAGAGCATAGCGCCGGTCGTCCTCTTCTTCCATGAGATAGGTGCGGACGCCGGGCAGGATCGGCTCCTCGTGCAGGTAGTAGTTGATGATGCGCGGCACACATAGGCGTACATTGCCTTGTCGTCGGCCACACCGGTGCCGACGGCGTTAGCAAGACCGACATTGCCGAAGCGGTAAGCGTTGAGCAAGCCGGCCACCCCCAGCCGCGAACGCGGGTTGAAGGCCAGCGGATCCAGGTAGTCGTCGTCGATGCGCCGGTAGATGACGTCGACGCGGCGCGGTCCGCGCGTGGTGCGCATGTAGCAGACGCCATCCTCCACCAGCAGGTCTTCGCCCTGCACCAGCTCGATGCCCATCTGCTTGGCCAGGAAGGCGTGCTCAAAGTAGGCGGAGTTGTAGACGCCGGGCGTCAGCAGCACGATGATCGGGTCGGCCACCTGGGCCGGCGCCAGGTGCCGTAACACGTCCAGCAGGTCGTGCGGGTAGCTATCCACTGCGCAGACGGGATAGGACTGAAACAGGGAGGGGAAGACGTGCTTCATAACCTGCCGGTTGCCCAGCACGTAGGAGACGCCGGACGGCGTGCGCAGGTTGTCTTCCAGCACGAGGTAGTTGCCGCGCTCGTCGCGAATGAGGTCGGTGCCGACAATATGGACATAGATGCCCTGCGGCACGTCGACGCCATGAAACTCCCGCCGGAAGCTACGGGAGCTCAACACCAGCTCAGCGGGCACGACCCCCTGCTTGAGGATCTGCTGGTCGTGATAGATGTCGTGCAAAAAGAGGTTCAGAGCGGTGATGCGCTGGATCAGGCCGCGTTCGATCTGGCTCCATTCGGCTGCCGGGATGATGCGCGGCACCAGGTCGAAGGGCATGATGCGTTCGGTGTCGCTGTCACCGCTGTAGACGGTGAAGGTAATCCCCTGGTTGGTGAAGCTGAGGTCGGCCATCGCCCGCCGCCGTCGGAACTCCTCCAGCGAGAAGTGGCCCAGCCGCTCGTAGAGCGCGCGGTACTGCAGGCGCGGCTCGCCGGGAGCAGCGAACAACTCGTCAAAGCAGCCGGCTTCGAGGGCGTAATCGGCAAAGAGCGTCAACGAGACTCCTCAGCACACGTCAGGACGGGACGCCACGTTGCGTGCGACCAGGTGCGGAACCGTCCGGTCAGCGGCCCCGGTTCCCACCACAAGATGTCGTCATCGACCGGCCCATGATACCAAAGTTTTGAACGATGGCGTTCGTGAGCAGGCGGCCGGCGACTGAAGTCGCGCCGATGTCAGTACTTCTATGCAGTATAGGGGAGCACAGAGGGCGACTTCCGGCCTATAGCTCCGGCGAGCCGGTGACGTTTTGGAAACAATCTGTTAGGCTCGTTTGTAAGCGACAGCAGCGCGGCGAGGGCCGTCGGCGAGGCCGCAGCAGGTGTGGCAGGCAGCGAAAGCGGGCGGAGCGATGATAGTGGTTGACGTTGCGACGAAGCGCGAGCAGGGGGTTCGCCTAGCGCCGGCCACGGCAACGGTGGTAGTTCGGGACGAGGGCCGAAGTGTGGACGGACTCAACAGCCAGCCGGCGGCGACCGATGCCCAACGCAGCCTGGTGGACATGGCAGCCGAAAATGCCGTGCTCTGTGTCGTCGAGATGCTGGACATCACCTGGGCGACGCTGTTACTGCTGGACGATCCGGCCCAGGCTGACGGTGGCTACGTTCGGCATCGGGCGACGCGCCTGACGGACGGCGCCGGCTATCACCGCCAGCCACATCCAGCGCCTGACCCGCCGCTGTGGCCGGAAGCGCTCGCCAGCTACGAGCCGATCGAGGGCGATGCCGGGCACGAACCAATAGCGAACCAACGGGCGCGCCGGATCGGTGTGCGCAGCTACCTGGCGGTGTCTCTGCATCCTACCGTTGGGTCGCTGCCGCTGGGTGTGCTCTTCCTGAATCGCGACCACCCCGCTCCCTTCACTGAACGTGAGAAGACGATTGCCCGCCGTCTGGCGACCCGCATTGCCGACATCATCGCCCGTTCCCGGCGTGAAAGCGTCTCGCAGCAGCAGCTTGAGGAGGAACGGCGTCAGGCGGATCACGCCCATGCTCTGCTGGTACGGGAACAGGCGGCGCGTGCTGTGGCCGAATCGGCACAGGAGCGGCTCAGCTTTCTGGCTGAGGTCAGCGCCGCCCTGGCCCAGTCGCTCGATTACCACGATACCTTGCAGCAGGTCGCCCACCTCGCCGTGCCGGTACTGGCCGACTGGTGCTCCGTGAACATCGTGGAGACCGACGGCACAGTTCGCCGCCTGGCGGTTGCCCACGTCGATCCCACCAAAGAGCACCTGGTCGAGCAACTGGTTGACCAGTTTCCACTCGACCCGAATGGCCCATCCGGTCCATCCGTTGCCCTGCGCGCCGGTCAGGCGCGCATCGTGCCGGAGGTTGATCCCGCTGAGATGGAGCGTTTCGTGATCAACCCTGAGCACCGCCGGTTGATCGACTCGCTTGGCGTGAACTCCCTGATGTATGTGCCGCTGGCTGCTCGCGGCCACACCCTCGGCGTGCTGACCTTCACGTCCGGCGAATCACGCCGACGCTACGGTCCAGCCGACCTGGCTTTGGCCGAAGCGTTGGCCGAGCGCTGCGCCGTGGCGATCGACAATGCCCGCCTGTATCAGGCGGCACAAGAGGCTGTCGCGACGCAAGAGCGTTTCACCGCCGTCGCCTCCCACGAACTGCGCACGCCAGTCACCAATATCAGCGGCTTCGCTCAACTGCTGAAGCAGGCCACCCGGCAGAAGGCGCTGGATCGCGAACGCATCGAACGCTACGTCGACCGTCTCCTGGCAGCAACGCAGAAGCTGACCAAACTGACGGTGGAACTGCTGGACGTCTCGCGCCTGCGCCATGGCAAAACAGCCCTGCAGGTGCAGCAGTTCGACATGGCAACTCGCCTGCGAGACATGACCGAGCGCTTCGCTGCACAGGACGGCGCGAAGCACCGTATCACGCTAGAAGCGCCGGCCACGCCGGTGGCGATCGTCGCCGATTTGAACCAGATCGAACAGGTCATCACCAACCTGCTGGACAATGCCCTCAAGTACACGCCCGAGGGCCAGGATATCCGCATCCGCCTTGCCAAACAGGACGACGGCGTGCTGTTGCAGGTGGCCGACCAGGGGATCGGGCTACCGCCGGGAACGGCGGCGGCGGTGTTCGAACCGTTTGATCGCGGCGCGAATGCCGAGCGGATGGCGCTGCCGGGGTTGGGACTCGGCCTCTATATTTGTCGTACCATTGCAGAAGCCCACGGCGGGCGCATCTGGGCGGAGAGCCCTGGTGAGGGGCAGGGAACGACGATGTCGCTCTGGCTGCCGCTGGAGGCCAAAGGAGCAGAGGCGTGACGGTGACGGCAGCAGTAGACGGCGTAGCGACAACGAACCTGCCGCATTGGGACATGACGCCAATCTTCCCCAGCCTGGAGTCGGCCGAATTCGGCCAGGCTCGTGCCGCCATCGCCAGCGGCATTGCCGAACTGCGCCGGCTCTGCGATCAGTACGGTGTGCGCAAGCGCGACACCGACCTGATTGACCCGGCAACGGTGGCCGGCTTCGAAGCGGTAACCCGGCAGATGAACGCGCTTTCGGATCACGTGCGTACCGTCTCCGCCTACCTCACCTCCTTCGTGACGACCGATTCCCGCAACGATCTGGCCCAGGCCATCCTTTCCGAGATGCAGCGTCAACTGGTGGAGTTCCGCCAGTTGGATACGCGCTACGAGGCCTGGCTTGGCTCGCTCGACATCGACATGCTCGTCGCCCGCTCCGAACTGGCCCAGGCCCATGCCTTTGCGCTGCGCCAGGCGGCGGAAGCCGCTCAACACCAGATGAGCGAGGCGGAGGAGGACCTGGCCGCCCACCTCAACCTGTCGGCCGGCACGGCCTGGGCCAAGCTGCACGGCAATATCACCTCCCGTCTCAACGTGACCGTGCCCATGCCCGACGGCACGACGCCAACCCTGCCGATGAGCGCCGTGCGCGGCCTGGCCATGGAGAACAACGCCGCCGTGCGCGAAGCCGCCTACCGCGCCGAGATCGCCGGCTGGCAGACGGTAGCTCTGCCGCTGGCCGCAGCCATCAACAGCATCAAGGGCGAAGTCAACACCCTCTGCACCCGCCGGGCCTGGAAAGACCCGCTGGACGCTGCCCTCTTTGCCAACGCCATGGACCGGGATACCCTGGCGGCCATGCAGAAGGCCTGCGTCGAGTCCTTTCCCGATTTCCGCCGTTACTTACACGCCAAAGCGCGGCTGCTGGGCAAGCAGGCGCTGCCCTGGTGGGACATCGCGGCGCCGGTCGGCGGTGACGGCGGCAGCCGGCCCTGGCAGTTTGACGAAGCGGCGGCCTTCCTGGTCGAGCAGTTCCGCAGCTACTCGCCCCGGTTGGCCGACCTGGCGTCGCGCGCCATCAGCGAGTGCTGGATCGACGCCGAACCACGCGACGGCAAACGCGACGGCGCCTACTGTATGAGCGTGCGCGCCGACGAGTCGCGGGTGATGATGAACTTCAAGCCCGCATTCGGCAGCATGCAAACCATGGCGCACGAGCTGGGGCACGCCTATCACAACCTCAACCTGGCCCGGCGCACCCCAATGCAACGTCACACGCCGATGGCCCTGGCGGAGACTGCCAGCATCTTCTGCGAGACGATCGTCACCAACGCCGCCCTCGCGGTGGCCTCGCCTGCGGAGCAACTCAGCATTCTGGAAGACGATTTGGCGGGAGCCTGCCAGGTGGTGGTCGACATCCACAGCCGCTTCCTGTTTGAGCAAGGGCTGTTCGAGCGCCATCGCCGGCGCGAGCTCTCGGTGGACGAGCTCAACGCGCTGATGCTGGACGGCCAACGCGCCACCTACGGCGACGGCCTGGACGAAAAAACACTCCACCCCTACATGTGGGCAGTTAAAGGCCATTACTACAGCACCGGCCGCTCCTATTACAACTGGCCCTACACCTTCGGTCTGCTCTTCGGGCTGGGCCTCTACGCCATTTATCAGGAAGATCCGGACCAGTTCCGGGCCGGCTACGACGAACTCCTGTCCTCAACCGGCCTGGACAACGCGGCGAGCCTGGCGCGGCGCTTCGACATCGACATTCGCTCCGTCGACTTCTGGCGCTCCAGCCTGGATATTGTGCGCCGCAACATCACCAAATTTGAGCAACTGGTGGGTGTCTAGCCGGATTGGCAACGAGGTCAGGAGGGCGAGCCCGTCCGTTCCTCCCCGATGCCGGCCTTTTGCGCCAGTAATGCGGCCTCGACTCGGCTGCGGACGTGCAGCTTGGCCAGGATGTTGGTCATGTAGTGCTTGATCGTCTTCACCGCCAGTGGCGCCTCCTCCGGCAGGTCTCCTGGCGTGAGTTGCACCGGCGTGCCGCTGCGGCGCTCGTGGGCCTGTACCGCTCGCTCGGCCACGTCGCTGAGCGTCAAGGGCTGTAACTCCGGCAAACGCAGGCCGGTAGCAATGGCCCGAACTTCGCCCAGCGCCTGCAGGTGCGGCGCCACTGTGCTATCGACGTAGAGGGCGGTGATCGCCGCCGTCCGGTTGAGGACGCCATCCTCAATCTGCCGGCTGACCAGCAGCCCGATCACCGCCATGCCGGCAAGGGAAATGACCAGGCTGGCGAGCAAGAACTGCGTGGAAAGCGTCCACTGGCGGCGCAGCCCGGCGGCATGGTGGCGCTCCGCCCAACCAACCGGCAACAGACGGGCCTTCACGTCCTGCAGCATGGCGTTGCCTCCGCAATACGATCCAGTGCCATTGTACGGATGGCGTGCCTCGGGGCATAGGAGTGCCCACCCGCCCGATGTACGCGGCGGCTGGGCACTCCAGACATTGCCGGCGAAGTTGCCCGGTACGACCACTTGTCGCCCGGCAACAGCCGACGCTTTAGCGCCGGCTGAGACGCCGCTGCCAGGCCACCGTGACAACGCCGAGCACCAGCATAAGGGCCGCCGTCCAGTAGGGCGTCGTCGCCATGCCGCCACCGCCGGACTGCGGTAGGCTCGCCGGCGCTGCCGTCACGTCAACGGAACCCTTCATACCGCGTGCCTCATGGCTATCTACGGGACAGAACATGGTCCAGGCGCCGGCGGCGGGGAACGTGTAGGTAGCGGTTTGCGTCTGCCCTGCCGTGAGATTGGCAGTGAACAGCGTTTCCGTCAGTCCCTGGAACGCCAATGTAAAGGTGACGTTATGCGGGAACTTGCTGACGTTCTTCACGGTGAAAGTCACCGGCTGTCCCTGCTGCACCGTAAAGGTAGCTGGCGCGATGGCAAACTCGCTCAGACTGAGGTTGACTTGCTGCGCCGGCGCCGCAGCAGCCCAGGGGGCGAACAGCAGCGAGCAGAGCACGATAGCGAACAACAACTGGCCAAGAGACAGCATTCTCTTCATTGGGGGATATGTTCCTTTCAAGCCTTCACTCCAAGAGATCACCGAATCGTGTAGACGGGATTGGTACGGCGCGCTGACTTCCCTGCGGGTAGCTTGCGGCATGCATCGACTCCCCGCAATGGGCCGAGGGCTTGAAAGTGGTCAGACCTTGGTCGGTTGGAGATTCGGACTTTCAGCCTCCGGCGGGGGAGCCCGGTGCAAAGACGCGCATGCCATGCGCAGCGGCGGCCTGCGCCAGCCGAAGGTCATACGCCACAAAACCGCCCAGATTGCCGCCCAATGACAGGGCAGAAGCAAGATGGATGGCATCCAGAGTACGCAATACCAACGGGTCGAGACGCGCCGCCGACTCCAGAATGGTTGCATCGATGTCAAGCAGGATGAACCGTCGCATAATGTCATCGACGAGCATCATTGCGTCAACTCCTCCGCCAGCCCGCCGGATTGCTCGCCCCACTTCAACTCGGGCCAATGCGCTTGAAGCGCGTAGAGGCCAGGCGGTGAGGAACTGAATGAGCGCAGCCGACTCCAATTCCACGAGCACAAGCTTGGCGATCCCTGATGAGTCGAGGTAGAGCAGTGAATCGCTCATAGGCGCTCGGCGCGTTCTTCCTCTAGCGCGGCGCTCAGGCGATTGGAAGGCTCATCCCCAAGGGCCAGCTTTAGGTCTAGAAGATCCCCAATAGGCCTGGTCGCCCGCCCGGCAGCAACGAGACGATCAAGTATGGAGACCGGCTCCGGTACCGGCGCCAGCACGGCAACAGCCCGGCCGTGCTCCGTCACCTCAAATGTCTCGCCGGCTGCGACCCGCTCCAGGTACACGCTCAGACTCTGGCGCAACTCGCGGACACCAACACGAGGCATTATCTCTTGCATGACGCACAGTGTAGCACAATTGCGCCGAGTCTAGGACGAAGTACTGGTCAACGCCGTCAGGTCATCCAGCAGGTCCTGAATGCGGACTTGGAAGCCCGGTACCACGTTTGCGCCATCGAGGGTGCCCTGGGGACCAACTCGCACCACCGACAGGTCGCTATATACCATCGTTGTGCCGGTCTCCGGGTTGACGTACCAGAGCAACCGGACGCCCGCCCGCAGCCAGTCCTCTATCTTCCTTTCTACCTCTCCGGCGCGATCCGAGGGTGAGAGGACCTCGATGACGAAGTCCGGGGCGACATCAGTGGTGCTCGCACGGAGGTCGTGCGGGATACGCTCCCGAGCGTAAAAGGCGACATCGGGACCACGGGCGTCAAACTCGCTTCCCTGAATACGCACCAGGGGATCACCGCCGACTGCGAGTCCCAGCCCGCGCGCTGAGACAAAGCCGCGTAACAAGCTGCCCAGGGCGAGCAGCACGGCACTGTGCAACAGGGTAGTCACATCCCACTCCACGATCTGGCCACCAACGAGTTCCCTGCGCTTGCCGTCCGCCGGGAACTGGTCGAGATCGTCTACGGTGCATCGCTTCACCGGCGTGAGCGCCGATACCATCGCGATTCCCCCTTTCGCTTGGGCGACGTTCGCTCCGCTTGCCAGTGTAACGCCTGCGGCGGAAACGGCTAAGGGCTCGTGACCGAATAAACGCTCCATGCACGACACACAGCGCCTCTGGTAGCGGGGTGTCATCTGAAGCACTTATTCCGTCACAGCCACTAAGGTGCGCCGGCCATGTGCAGAAGAGGGCCCGGCACCGCCAGCTCTACTGCTTCGCCAACACCTCTTCACGGCGCCAGGTGGTGGCGGCGAAGATCGTGAGGCCGATATCGATCGCCAGCAGTGCCAGCACCAGGGCAATGAGCGACCAGGCACCCCAGGTCCGCAGTTTCACGGCGACACCAAAGACGACGGCCCACAGGGGCAGCAGGACCAGGCCGCTCACTTGCTGGGCAGTATTGAAGGTGCGCACCCGCGAGGAGACGAGGCTCGCCATGGTGGCGGCGAAGAGGGCGACGATCGGCACCAGCGCCAGCATCGTCAGCGACAGGCTGGGCGGCAAGAGGCGCAACTTGTCGGCGCCGAGCGTGACGACGAGGCCGGTCAGGTAGACGCCCTCCGCCACCACCGAGAACAGCATGCCGGGGATGATGGCGCCCAATACTTTGCCGCCGTAGATGGCGAGGTTGGAAGCCGGCGACGCCAGCAGCGGCGCCAGGCTTCCCTGCTCCTTCTCGCCGGCAAACTGACCGGAGGCGATCCCCACCGCCGAAGTCGTCGGCATCAGGCCGATGATCAGGAAGTAGATGGCCATGCCGTCGCCGACCGCCTGATCCTGGGAACCCACCAGCGGTCGCAGCACCGTCAGCACCAGGAAGCTCGGGAACGCCACAGCAAAGAAGAGGCTCATGATCAGCGTCATGCGGTCGCGCAACGACTCCAGGGCCGCGCGGCGCGCGATGAGCAGCAGCAGGCGGAGATCAGCGGGCGGCGCGAACGGTGCAGCAATTGGTCCGACCAGCGACATCGTTTCTCCTACCTGTGCGCCACTGCCGGCTCGGGAAGCGGCGCCACAGCCTCCTCGCCCACCGCCTGCGCGTACACGTCTTCCAGGGTCCGTGTGGTGCAGGTGACGGAGACAATCTGCGCGCCGGCGGTGATCAGGCGGGTCAACACCAGCGGGTTGATCCGCCGGGGCTCAGCGGTGCGGAACACGAATGACGTGCTGTCCGAGCTGAACAGCAACCCGCTAACCGGCGTTGCCACATCCTCCAACCCGCAGAAGGCGTCGGCCGCGGTCGCCACGGATGCCGCAAACTCGATGTGGACCAGCGTATCGGGGGAGGCGCCGGCCCGCAACGCCGCCGGCGCATCGGATGCCACCATGCGCCCTTGCCGGAGGATCGCCACCTCGTCGGCCAGCCGTTCCGCCTCATCCAGATCGTGGGTGCAGAGGATGATGCTACGACTGGCGTGCTTCAAACCGACGATTAGTTCCCGCACGGCGCGGGCCGCCAGCGGGTCAAGCCCGGAGGTCGGCTCATCCAGGAAGAGCGCCGAAGGCTCGTGCAGCAACGCCCGCGCCAGCGCCACTTTCTGCTTCATCCCTTTGGAGAAGCCGGCCATGCGCTCGCGGCGTCGGCTGGAAAGGTCGAAGAGGCTCAGCAACTCGTCGATGCGGCGCGCCCGCCATGGGGCGTCCATGCCGTAAATCTTGCCGAAGAAGTCGAGGTAGCTCGCTACCGTCATGCGCTCGTACAGGCCGGGCACATCGGTCACCAGCCCCACACGGGTACGCACGCCGGAGGGGTCGCGTCGCACGTCAATCCCGGCAACCGTCGCCTCACCGGCGCTCGGCGCCAGCAACCCGGCCAGCATGCGCACCGTCGTGGTCTTGCCAGCGCCGTTGGGTCCCAGCAGGGCCAGTATCGAGCCGTCCGGTACGCGCAGCGAGATGCGATCAACGGCCAGGAAGGAGTCGAATTGCCGACTGAGCGATTGTGCCTCAATCATAGACATCCTTCCGGCTGCGCTGCGGGAACTCCTTCCACTAGTGCGAGTGTACCCGTCTGCATAACGCTGCGGGCTGGACCATCCGCAGATAACCCGGCGACTGAAGTCGCGGGCTACGGGACGCGAAGCCGGCCTTCGCCGGCTGACCCAGTCCGCGCAGGCGGACTTGGCATCGTGTAGCCCGCGACTTCAGTCGCCGGGACCGCGGGCGCCCGAAATGGAGGTCAGTTCCCGCCCTGCGGCGCTTCCGCTGCCCAATCACCGAAGCGGAAGGTGCGGATCGTCTGGAAGAACACCGGCAACCAGTAGTCGAACTGCTCGATGGTCGCGGCCTGCCCGACCAGGCGAACCTGGAGCGAATCTCGATAGATCAGGCGCACCCAGCGCTTAGGGGTCACCCCATCCTGCCGGAAGGTGTGGCGGGCCTCCATGGTCAGTACGGCGCCGATGGCCTCAGCTTCGGAAGACTCGATCACCGAACGGGGAAACTTGCGCAGACCCGCCAGGAAGCCCCGTTTCAGCGACGGCAGGTCGTCGGCCGTCACCGTCAGGCCGAGGTCCTCGCCTTCCACGGAGAAGCTCGTCAGCGGGTTGTCCGGGTCTGGGGCGAACATCACGCCGCTTGCAGCCGTCGTCTCTAACTCCAGGCGATGCCAGTCCATGGGCACGAAGAAGCTATAGGCGCGGGCCGGGTCCCGGTAGAGCAACAGACCGGTGTAGGTGCGCATGGCGGACTTCGTTGACGACGATACAGACACAGCTTGCCATCCTCAATGCTTGGTGATTTACCTGCAACGCCTACCCGCCAATCCGCGCGTCATCAAGCCGCTGCAGTCGGTTGACGAGTACGGCGGCACCTGGCATCGCGCCTACCAGGGTCTCTCTGACCGTTGGGGACCAACCAAGCTCATGGAGGAGCCGCTCTCGCGCTGGGAAGCGCCCGATGTCAATACCATCCAGGTCGTCCCCAACTTCGCCGAGAAGTGGGACCAGAATAGCGACGCCACCGAGTTCACCTTCCACCTGCGCCAGGGGCTGAAGTGGTCCGACGGCCAGCCGGTCACGACCGACGACGCCAGGTTCTGGTGGGAAGACGTGCAGCAGAACAAGGACCTGGTCACGGCGCCCTCCTTTGTGGTCAGTCAGCAGGTTAAGGGCAAGACTGTCCTAGCCAGCGTGGATTTTCCCGATCAGTACACGATCCACGTCAAATACGCGAGCCCGTTCCCCTTGTTGCCGATCTTTATGGCCAAGCTCGGCGGCGCCGGACCCACCCAACCGGCCTTTATCGTGCCCTCGCACTACCTCAAGCAGTTCATGCCGAAGTACGGCGATCAGGCCAAGATCGACGCTCTGGTCAAGCAGAAGGGTCTCGCCACCTGGACCGACCTGTGGGGCAAAGCGGGGGACATGCAAGGGCCGATCGCCTTCTGGATGCTCAATCCGGACCTGCCGGTGGTCACCGCCTGGAAGATCGGCTCGCCGCCGCCGGCCGACCCGATGACCATGGTGCGCAACCCCTACTACTGGATGGTCGATACCGCAGGCAACCAGTTGCCCTATATCGACCAGATCAACCACAACCTGTTCACGAACCAGCAGGTGCTGAACCTCTGGATCGCCAGCGGCAAGATCGACCAGCAGATGCGCTTTATGACCGCCGGCGACTACACGTTCTACAAGCAGAACGAGGCCAAGGGCGGTTACCGCACGCTCAATTGGAGGGCGGCCTCGACCGGCGCCTACTACTTCAGCCTGAACGCCCCCGACCCCGTGCTGGCCAAGCTCTTTGACATGGCGGATTTCCGCCAGGCCATGAACTTGGCCGTCAACCGCGACGAGATCAACCAGCTCATCTACAACGGCCTCGGCGTCGCCCGGCAGTATTCGCCGGTCAAAGGCTCGCCGGAGTACGACGCGGGGATGACCAGCGCCTGGGCCCAGTTCGATCTGGCCAAGGCCAACACGCTGTTGGACGGCCTCGGCTTGAAGAAAGGCTCCGATGGCGTTCGCCTGCGGTCCGACGGCAAGCCGCTGGAGATCGTGATGGAACACACCGCCATCCAGGGTTCACCGGACCTGGAGGCGAACAACCTGATGGTCAAGTACTGGGCCGCCGTCGGCGTCAAGATTGACCTCAAGTTCGACGAGCGCGCCCTCTACGAGCAGCGCGTCCACGACTCGGCGGTGACGGCCACCGCCGGCTTCGGCTGGGACCGCTCCTCCGTCGTCAAGGCCGACCCAGGCCGCTTCCTGGGCACGATTGACGACGGACCATGGGCGCCCTCCTACGGCCACTGGTACTCCAAGGCGCCCTACAAGCAGGTGCAGCCCCCGGCCGATCATCCGATCAACAAGATCTGGGCACTGTGGGATCAGACCCAGGTCGAGCCGGACGAGACGAAGCGGGACGCGCTCTTCCAGCAGTTGATCGGCATCCACAAGGCAACGCCGTTCGCCGTGGGCACCGTCGGCGAAATGGTGCAGCCGATGATCGCCCGCAACAACTTTATGAACGTCGCCGGCGGCTACATCGACGACGACACCCTGCGCGACGACGGCATGCTCTACCCGGCCCAGTACTACCTCAAGCAGTCGTAGCGCACCGACCGGACCCTGGCTCCGCCAACGTTGGCGGAGCCAGGCAGAGGGAGAGAGTATGATTCAGTACATCATCCGCCGCGTTATCCTGGCAATCCCCACGGTTATCGTCATATCTATGCTCTCCTTTATGATTATTCAGCTCTCGCCCGGCAACTTCATGGACGACTATGCCGCCCAGCTCGCGGCCCAGGGTGAGCAAATCTCCGACCAACAACTGAAGGCCCTGGAAAACGCCTACGGTCTGAATGACCCCGGCTACGTCCAGTACTTCAAGTGGGTCAAGGGGATCGTCACCAAAGGCGACTTCGGCCAATCGCTGGAATGGAACCAGCCGGTGTCGCAGTTGATCTGGGGCCGCGTCGGCTGGACCGTCGGCCTGGTGCTCCTGACGCTCATCGTGACCTGGATCATCGCCATCCCGATCGGCATCTATTCCGCCACCCACCAGTACTCCAAGACCGACTATACCGCCACGACGCTCGGCTTTCTGGGTCTGGGCATTCCCGGCTTCATGCTGGCGTTGGTCCTCATGTGGATTGGCGTCTCCCACTTTAATATGGACGTCGGCGGCATCTTCTCGCGCGACTACCAGACCGCGCCGTGGTCGTTTGGCAAGTTCATCGACCTGCTGAAGCACCTCTGGATTCCCCTGCTCGTCGGCGCCACCGAAGGCACAGCCGGGCTGATCCGCGTGCTCCGCGCCAACCTGCTGGATGAGTTGCACAAACCCTACGTCACCGCCATCCGCGCCCGCGGGCTGGACGAGCGCACGCTGACGGTCGAGTATCCGGTGCGTGTGGCGCTCAACCCGATCGTCAGTTCCATCGGCTTCGCGCTGCCCGACCTGATCTCCGGCGGTATCATCCTCTCGGTCGTGCTCAGCCTGCCGACGATCGGGCCGTTGCTGCTCAACGCGCTGACTGCCAAGGACATGTATCTCGCCGGCACCTTGATCCTCCTGGTCGGTATCCTGACGATTATCGGCACCATGATCTCCGACATCCTGCTGGCCTGGCTTGATCCGCGCATTCGATATGAGGCAGCATGAATCAAAACATCGCCTACGCCGCCCCCTCCGCCCCGCCCACCGACGTTGCTGAGACGCTGGAGGTCGACGAGCGAGTCTCGGTTGCCTCCCAATGGACGCTGGTCTGGTGGCGCTTCCGCCGGCACCGGGTGGCCCTCGTTGCCAGTGTCGTCGTCTTGCTCTTTTACCTCGTAGCGGCCTTCTGCGAGTTCGTCGCCCCCAGCGACCCCAACCAGATCAACGGCCTCTACCGCTACGTTCAACCGCAAGGGGTCAGCTTCATCGACCAGCACGGTCACTTCTCGCTGGACCCCGGCGTCTATGGCGAGAGCGTCCATCGCGATGCCGTGACCCTCCAACTGACCTACACGCAGGACAAAACCAAGTGGTACCCCATCCATCTCTTCGTGCAAGGCAGCGCCTACAAGATGTGGGGCTTCATCCCCTCGAACCGTCACCTCATCGGGCTGGCCGGCCAGAACATCAGCCAGCCGTTCTTTTTGTTGGGCACCGACAAGCTGGGACGCGACATGCTCTCTCGCCTCGTCTACGCGACGCGCATCTCGCTCTCCATCGGCCTGATCGGCGTGGCGCTCAGCCTGGCGCTGGGCGTGGTGTTGGGGGGCATCTCCGGCTATTACGGCGGCCTGGCCGACCTGGTCATCCAGCGCATCATCGAGTTTGTCCGCTCCATGCCGACCATCCCGCTCTGGCTGGCGCTCTCCGCCATCATGCCGCCGACGTGGTCACCCATCACGGTCTACTTCGGTATCACCTGCATCCTGTCCCTCCTCAACTGGACCCGCCTGGCCCGCGAAGTGCGCGGACGCTTCTCCCAGTTGCGCAACGAGGACTTCGTGATGGCCGCACGCTTTTGCGGCGCCAGTGAGCGGCGCATCATCTTCCGCCACATGGTGCCCTCCTTCACCTCGCACATCATCGCCATCACGACGCTGGCGATCCCCGGCATGATCCTGGGCGAAACCGCGCTCAGTTTCCTCGGCCTGGGCCTGCGCTCCCCGGTGGTGAGTTGGGGTGTGCTGCTGCAGGATGCGCAAAGCGTGCAGACGGTGGCACTCTACCCCTGGCTGCTGCTGCCGGCGCTCTCCGTCGTTGTGGTGATCCTGGCCTTCAACTTCATGGGCGACGGTCTGCGCGATGCGGCGGACCCCTATGCTCGCTAACGACCTACCGGCAGTGCAGCCGGTCGCCATGCCGACCAACGGCAAAGTGCCCGAAGACGATGTGCTCCTGGAAGTCAAGGACCTGAAGGTCTACTTCACGATGCGGGAAGGCGTCACGCGCGCCGTGGATGGCATCAGCTACACCCTTCATCGGGGGGAAACGCTGGGCATCGTTGGTGAATCCGGCTGCGGCAAGAGCGTCACTGCACAATCCATCCTGCGCATCGTGCCCTCGCCCGGCCGCATCGTGAGTGGCCAGATCCTCTATCACCGGCGGCGAACCGACAGCGCCGGCCGAGTGACGACGGATATCGTCGATCTGGCCGCGCTCGATCCAGAAGGTTCCGAAATTCGCCATATCCGCGGCAACGAGATCGCCTATATCTTTCAGGAGCCATCGGCCACGCTCAGTCCCGTGCACACGATCGGCCACCAGATCATCGAGACGATTCAGCTCCACCAGCACGTGGATAAGGCGCTGGCACGCAGGCGAGCGATTGAGGTGCTGGATCGCGTCGGTATGGTGCAGCCGAGCCAGACGATCGATCGCTACCCACATCAGATGAGCGGCGGCCAGCGCCAGCGCGCCGTCATCGCTATCGCGCTCTCCTGCCGCCCCAGCTTATTGATTGCCGACGAGCCGACCACCGCGCTCGACGTCACGACCGAAGCGCAGATTCTCGACTTGATCCAGGAGTTGCAACGCGAGTACGGCATGGCCGTGCAGTTCATCACCCACAACCTGGGGGTCGTGGCGGAGATGGCCGACAACGTGGTGGTGATGTACCTCGGTCGCCAGATCGAACAGGCGATGGTAGACGACCTCTACTTCAACGCCCGCCACCCCTACACCCAGGCCCTCCTGCGCGCCATTCCCAAGCTGGGCAAGAAGTCGGGCGAACGCCTGGAATCCATACGCGGCATGGTGCCCGACCCCTATTCCATCCCCAAGGGCTGCCCCTATCATCCGCGCTGTCCCCGCTACCTGCCCGGCGTCTGCGACGACCCGCAGTGGGTGGAGGTGGCAGCCCAGCACTTCGCGCGCTGCAGTCGCGCGCTGGAACCGGTGACGCACGCATGATCGAAGCCACCGCCACCACGACCAGCACGCCGCCGGCCACCGACCGCGACCTGCTGGTCGTGAAAGACCTGCGCAAGTACTACCCAATCACCAAAGGCTTCTTCCGGCGCTTCGCCGGCTACGTCAAGGCCGTCGACGGCGTCAGCTTCTCCATCCCCGAAGGCAAAACGCTCGGCCTCGTCGGCGAAAGCGGCTGTGGCAAAACCACGACCGGGCGCCTGATCTTGCGCGCATTTGACCCTACTGCCGGCGAAATCCTCTTCAAGGACAAGCAACAGGGCTGGGTGGACATCCCGGCGCTGGACAAGGGCGACATGCGCAAGCTGCGTCGCAACATCCAGATGATCTTCCAGGACCCTTACGCCTCGCTCAACCCGCGCATGACGATCAACAACATCGTGGCTGAACCGCTGGTGATCCATGGGCTGGGGGACTCCAAGCACGGCCGGCGTGCGGTCGTGGAGGACCTGCTCCGGACCGTCGGTCTGAACCCCGAGCACGGCAACCGCTACCCGCACGAGTTCTCGGGTGGGCAGCGGCAGCGGATCGGCGTGGCCCGCGCACTGGCCCTCGAACCGAGGCTCCTGGTGCTGGACGAGCCGGTATCAGCGCTGGACGTCTCGATCCAGGCGGGAGTCGTGAACCTCCTCGAGTCCCTGCAGGACCGCCTCGGGCTGTCCTACGTGTTCATCGCCCACGACCTGTCCGTGGTGCGGCACATCGCCGACCGGGTCGCGGTCATGTACCTCGGACGCATCGTCGAGCTCGCCCCACGTGATGCGCTGTTCGAGCGGCCGGCCCATCCCTACACCCGTGCTCTGCTCTCGGCGATTCCGATCCCCGACCCGCGCAAGGAGCGTGAGCGTCACCGGATCGTGCTGCAGGGCGACGTCCCGAGCCCCGCGCTGCCGCCCAGCGGCTGCCGTTTCCGAACCCGCTGCCAGGTCTTTCGGGACGAGCTCACGGACGGTCAGCGCGAGGCCTGCATCGAGCAGATCCCGGCTCTGGAAGATCGTGGCCAGGGTCACCCGGTCGCCTGCCACTACGCCAGCGTGGAGCAGGTCGTCTAGCAGCGCTCAGACCTGCGTGCCACCCAAGAGCGCTTCCAGGGCATCGGCCTCCTCGGTCGGGAAGTCCCGTCGCCCGAACAGCGGTGACGCGATCACCCACGCCACTGCCGCGCACATGCCGGCGGCTCCGACCACGAGCGTGGGCCGGACGCCGATCCAGGTCCCGAGGGCTCCTCCGAAGAGCGCCCCGAGCGGCATCGTCCCCCAGACGATGAACCGCACCGCGGCGTTCATCCGTCCGAGCAGGGCCGGCGGGCAGATCGACTGCCGGAACGACACCTGCGCGACGTTGTAGACCACCGAGCCGAAGCCCCCGGCGGCGGCGGCCACAGCGACCAGGGCGACGCCCCAGCCCGGGAACGCGGCCGGCCCGAGGAAGGTCAGGGGCGCTGTGACCGCGAGCGACAGCCAGACGATCCGCGCACTGCCGAAGCGTCGCGCGAGTGCGGACGCCGTGACCGCGCCCAGGAGGCCACCCACCGCGGCGAGGCTGAACACCAGACCGATCGTGGCCGGCGTGGCATGCAGGATGCGCACCAGGAAGACGATCTCCACGGCGCCGTACGCGCTGGAGAAGAAGTTCGAGGTGCCGGTACAGCCGACGATCCGCGACAGGATCGGGTGGCGTACGACGAACGAGAGCCCCTCCCAGATCTCGTCGCGCAGCCGACGGCCGGGCGGGCGGGGCGGCGGGGCGGGGGGGGGCGCGGGCGGCGCGCGCGGCGCCGCCGCCCGCGCC
>DHIZ01000203.1:1273-4341 GCA_002404055.1 Chloroflexi bacterium UBA4733 | reverse complement strand
GTGGTCTTCGGCGACCGCTGGAAGGAGCCCCTCTAGCATCAGAGCCGCCTGTGGGTCCGTCGCTGGAGAACGAGCAGGACCAGCGTCAGCGTCAGGAGGCCGAGACCCAACCACCCTGCCCATCCCGATCGCGCGCTCTTATCGAGGACGAGTTGCACGATTAGCAAAACGATGGCGATTGTGATCAGCACGAGTCCGAGGTCGCGTAATCCGAGTCTCACCGGCTGCTCCAGTACTGGTCACAGCATCGCGGCCTTGGGCCGTATACAGCGCGCGATCTATCGTAGCTCGAGTCTCACTTGCTGGCGCGCAGTAGCAGCACCGGCACCTCCACGTGTTGTAGAACAAGTTTCTACCGGCGAACGCAGCGGCTCAACACCGAACGTGCCCGCCTCAGATAGTTCTGGAACGATCAGCGTACGCAATTGTTCTCGCCACTCCGTGCGGCCAAACTTTTCAGCATAACGCGATCAGCCACGCGCGATCAGGCGATCATCTATCGCTGCCACAAGAACTCGGTGCGCGCGACTGTCTCAGAACTCATCCGGCCAGTGGGTCGATGAGACGTTGATTTTGAGAATGGTTGTGAGACTGACACTCCTGCGTGGTCTACAGTGCTACTCGGATGGCGCACCGTCTGTCTCAATTCGGGTCGTTTACGAGACGTACATCCTTTCGTGTATCGACGATGAATAAGGTCGCTCGTTCGCCCTTCGTGGTGGGGTACGCTGTCCGCAATGCGCGGTGGTTGCCTAGGAGAGTGGTATGTCCGCTTCATCCTCATCGAGTGGCCTTGTGGCTCAGGTCGACCACCTGATAATTCAGGCCGACGATGCCGATGCGCTCTTAGCGCTGTTCGCTGAAACCGTTGCCTTTCCGGGCTTCCCCATGACCGTGCATGCTGACTTCGCGAGCGGGCGGGCGGGCCGCTGGGGATAGAAGGTGTGCACGAGGTCGTCATCGCTGTGCCCGACATGGCGGCTGCCACAGACCGCTGGGAGCGCCTCCTGGCACCCGCACAGCCCAGCGGTCACAATTGCTGGTCGCTCGGGGCGGGCCCGGCTATCCGGCTGGAGGCCGCCGACGTCAGCGGCATCACGCGGATTGTGTTCCGGGTGCAGGGACCTGGCGCGTACGGCTGCGGTTCTTGAGCAGCACGATCTGCTGGGCGAGCGAACGGAGCGGCGCGTGCTGCTGAATCCTGACCGTGTGCAAACGTTGCAGTTCGCGTTCACGGCGTCCGCGTAACGCTCAACGTGCGTCTCACAAGTCGTGCTGGCCGGCGGCAGGCGTCAGGTTGTGAGACAGCCTTAGAATTGGTCACAACCCAGCGTTAAAGTTACAACGAACCCAAGTTCAACCCGCATACAATCGGCTCATAGCGTTGGGGTCGAGGCGGATGTTAGTGCAACCGCTCGATTGCAGTGAGCACCTGCGGCAGCCAAACTTCGGGAGGTTGGTCCAACACCTCGAGCCACTGGCGGCCGGCCAGCGCGTAGCGCACCTCGTCGGGGGCCTTCACCGGCTCCAAGAGCAGGGGTAGCACCGGACGGTTCTCCTCCACCGCCAGATTGAGCTCGCGCTGCACGTTTGGCGAGTCGAACGCCCGGGCCGACCCCAGCACCACGAACACCGCGCAGCCCTTGATGCCGCGTACGATCTCGGTGTTCCAGCCGGCGCCGCCCGCGATGCTGCGGCGATCGATCCAGACCTGCAGCCCCTGCGCCTCCAGCGCGGCGGCCAGGCCGAGCGCGGGCCCCCGATCGCCGCTGGCGTAGCTGATAAATATCTGACGCGGCGCTGGAGGTGTAACCGGCGCCGCTTCCGCGGCGACCGCGGTCGTATCACCAACGGCAGCGAGTTCGGCCGGGATTTGGCCGCCCATTCGGTTTCGCAGCGTCAGCGCCCGTTCCAGAGCCGGCTGCATCTCCATCGCCTCAAACTCGGGGATGACGAACGCCAGGTGCTCCATCGCCTCCTGCTGCTCGGCGGTATCACCCTCCGCGAGCAACACAGCCAGTCCCAGTCGCGCCAGCGCCAGCTCCGGCCGAAAGCCGATGCTGCCCGCGGTTTCCAGTGCCTGCGCGTAATACGCCCGCGCATGTTCGCGCTCACCCAGGAACCGCATCGCGTCGCCGAGCAAGCGCGCCGGGCAACTGAAGAACCCGGTGAACGCCATGTCCGCGACACCGGCAAGCAGCGCCGCGAGCCGCGCCACGCGCGGGCGGTCTTCGAGGAGGATACCGGCTTCGAGGAGCCACGACAGCGTGAAAACATCGGTGAACTCGGTCGGCTGGCCAACTCTATCGAAGTCGCGCAGCTCCGCCGTCGCTTCCTCCCCCTGCCCCAGATGCGCCAGCGCGAGCGCGTCTATGGCCAGTGCAGGGCCAACCGCTGACGTGGGGGCCTTGTCGAGGAAACGTAGCCAGTTGCGGTTCGCCGCCAGCGCGTCCTCATCACGGCCAAGCAGCCAGAGCAGACCGGGCCGCTGAACGGAGGCCATCTGACGGGCGCTCTGCGCCTGACCAAGCGCGTCGCCGTGCTCGATCAGGCGCTCCGTACCTCCGACAACGTCTTGCAGCCGGCCGTCGATGGCCAGAAAGAAGAGCTCGAATTGTTCAACCCATAGTTGCAGACGAGCGTTGTTGGCCCGTGCGGCGCTGTTGCGCACCTCGCGCCACAATGCCTCCGCGGCCTCTCGCCTGCCCCAGAAGAGCAGCACTATGCAGGCTCCGCGCAGCGCCTCGCCGGCGGTTGAGCTGACCGGGACGGTGCGCGGGCGCGCGGCAACCGCCAGCGCCGCCGCCTGCGCCGTCTGCGCGTTTTCGACGCTCAGCGCCATGGCCGCCTGGGCAGCCTCGCTCCACGCCTCCGCGTCGTCCAGCTCATTGGCGAGCGCCCAAGCGCGCCGCCGCGCTGCCGCCCCCTCAGGGGCGTCCGCGGTGGCCGGGGCAAAGACCCGTGCCAGCCAGACATCGGCGAGGACCTGCTCCCGCGTGCCCGGCGTTGCGTATGCCGCGCACCGCTCCGCCCACCGGCCGCTCGCGGGATGGGTGACCATGATGCTG
>DHIZ01000203.1:0-1158 GCA_002404055.1 Chloroflexi bacterium UBA4733 | reverse complement strand
CGGTCGCCCAGCTGCTCCGCCAGCGCGAACGCGGCCGGCGCCGCCTGGTCGAACGCCCGCGTGCTCTCCCCCGCCGCCGGCAGCGTCTCCGCCAGCGCCAGCAGCAACTCAAAGCGGGTTGACGCGTCATCCGGGTCCAGCACCTCCTGCACCGCCAGTGCCTGCTCGAACAGCCGCACCGCTTCGCCGTAGGCGTACACCGCCAGCGCCCGCCGTGCCGCCCGCGTTCCGTATGCGACGGCCTTCGCCAGCTCCGCCGGGTCGCTCGACTGGGCGAAGTGCTCCGCCAGCTCTACGGCGTGCTCGTCCAGGCGGCCGGCGTACTGCGCCTCCAATGCACGCGCCACCTGCTGGTGCAGCCGCAGCCGGCGGGGGGTGATCAGCTCCTCGTACAACGTCTGGCGGAAGAAGGCGTGCGCGAAGCGGTAGCGCACGCTGCCAGGCCGCGAGGTGTCCTGCAACACCGCCACTTTCAGCGCCTCGTCCAGTGCCGCGACCACGCCGTCTTCGTCGTCATCTGAAGTCTGCGATGCTCTCTCGGGGGCAAGCCCCCGATCCCCCGTGGGCGGCCGGGCCACTGCCAGCAGCGTGGCGAGGCCGAAGTCCCGCCCGATGACCGCGGCAATGGCGAGCAGCCGGTTGCAGTCAGGGCTGAGCCTGCTGAGCCGCTTGCCGATCACGTCCCGCAGCCCCTCGGGGATCGTCTCCAGCAGCGGCGTGCTGCCGCCTCGCCGCCACTGGCCGTCTTCTCGGGTGATGAGCCCTTCCTCCGCCAGATAGCGCAGCACCTCCTGCACGAACAGGGGATTGCCCTCCGTCTGCCGGTGCACCGCCTCGGCCAGCGACCACGGCACCTCCTGGCCGGCGATGGCGGAAAGCATGCGCTGCACTTCATCGGCCGTAAGTCCGCGCAGGGTAATGCGCTCCAGCCGGCCGCCACGGCGCAGCTCGGCCACGGTGCCGGAGAGCGGATGGGTGCGGTCCACCTCCACGTCGCGGTACGTGCCGACGATCAGCAGCCGCGCACCTTGCAACTGCCGCGCCAGGTGCTGGAGCAGCTCCAGCGTGCCGCGGTCCGCATCATGCAGATCCTCCAGCACGATGACGAGCGGCTGCACCGCTGCCGCGCTGCGCAGGAAGGAGGCGACCGCGTTCAGC
>DHIZ01000288.1:33019-43151 GCA_002404055.1 Chloroflexi bacterium UBA4733 | reverse complement strand
CCGTTCTTCTGCCGCAACTACGGCACGATGCTCAGCAACGTCACCCTGCATGAACCCTGGTCGATTCCTTCCGGCGAGCGGCTGCGCCAACGCTGGCGTATCCTGATCCACGACGGTGACGCGGCTGCCATCTCGCCGGATGTCGCCTACCGCGCCTGGCTGGCGGAGGCAGCAGATGATCCGAGTTGAGACCCACATCGCCGGCGGCGAGGTCTTTGCCTTCCGTCTGGGCATGCGCACCACCTTCCGCACCTCGCGCGGGGTCATCGGTGGCGAGCACAGTGGCCGCACGGTCGTGCTGGTCAAGCTCACCGCCGACGACGGCCAGAGCGGCTGGGGCGAAGCCTCGCCCAGCGTCATCTGGTCGCCGGAGACGGTGACGTCGGGCGTCGGCGCATTGCGCGAGCATTTCCTTCCGGCGGTAATGGGCCTGCCCGTCGCTGATCTGGACGGTCTCCACCGCGCCATGGACGCTGCCGTCGCCCCGCTCTGGGGTCTCAGCATGCCCATCGCGCGGGCGGGCATCGACATCGCCGCCCACGACCTGCTGGCGCGGGTGCTCGGCGTGCCGCTGGCGACCCTGCTGGGCAGCCGGCGTGGCGATCACGTGCAACTGAGCTGGACGGTTACTGGCGCCACCGCGCAGGCGGTGGAGGCGTCGGTCGCCGAAGGGCGGCAGATGGGGTACCGCAGTGCCAACATCAAGCTGGGCGGCAGCCCGGCCTGGGACGTACAACTATGCAGCCTGGTGCGGCGCCTGTTGCCGGACGGCTACCTCTGGGGCGACGCCAATGGTGGCTTCGCGGTTCACGAGGGGCCGGCCCGGGCGAGAGGCCTGGAGGCTGCCGGCCTTGACCTGCTAGAGCAGCCGTTCGCCCCGGATCGCCACCGTGCCTGCGCCGCGCTGCTGCCCCATCTGCACATCCCACTGGCGCTGGACGAGCCGGTGACCGGCCCGGCTGCGCTCTATGAACTGCTCAGCGGTCGCTGCCTCAGCGCGCTGGCGCTCAAAGTGACGCGTACCGGTGGCCTCCTGCCCTCCCGCCGCTGCGCCGACATGGCCGAAGCGGCCGGTCTACTACTGGTGAGCAGCGGGCTGACCGATGCCGGCATCGGTTTTGCTGCTAACGTCCAGTTCGCCGCCGCCTACGGCGTCAGCCACCCGTGCGCGCTCAACGGGCCGCAGTTCCTGAGCGAGGATATCCTGGCCACGCGACTGCCTCAGGACGGCGATGTGGTGCGTATTCTGGATCGCCCGGGTCTCGGTGTGGACGTTGATGAAGACAGGGTGCGCTGGTTGGTGGAGCATGCCCCGTGTTGAGGCGAAGAGTGGAACCGGAAGGGAGCGGCAGCAATGGCACGGCGAGCATTCAGCACACTGATAATCCTGATCCTCATCTTCGTCATCATCGGCGTCTTGCTCGTGTATTTCAGCAGTCAACAGACCACCGGCGGCAACTCACCGCAGGGCGTCACCGCGACCGGTGCGGTAACGCATGTTGGCCCGCCCACGCTCTATCCCAATCCGACGCTCACGCCCGGTGATGCGCTGCCGGGCGTCACCGCGGCCCAGGTGTGCGTCTCCGGCTACAGCACGCGCGTGCGTAACGTCACCAGCGCCGAGAAAGCGGAGGTCTTCCACCGCTACAACGAGCCGGACGTTGCCGGCAAGTACGAGGTCGACCACTTCATCTCCCTGGAGCTCGGCGGCAGCAACAACGTGACCAACCTCTGGCCGGAACCGTACACGCCGATCCCCGGCGCTCACCAGAAGGACACCATCGAAAACTACCTGCACGCGCAGGTCTGCAAAGGGGCGATGACCCTGGCCCAGGCGCAGCATGCCATCACTAGCGACTGGTACGCGGTGTTGCTGCGAATCGGGGGTTAGTCGGGTCTACGACGGATAAGAGTAGTGTTATCGGCAGGCGTGGTGGAACCCCTTCCGGCTCGCACTACTCGCCAGGTTTCCCCCTGACGGGAGAAACCTTGGCTGCAACGCAGGGGACGGCAGCCGATGGGACGACCCAGGCGTGTCGGATCGTAGGGTGCAACCTCTCTGCTGGTACGTTCGGCCGGGGCACCCGACAATGGGCAGCCGTGTGAGCGGCCCAGAGTTCCCGCACCGCTAGGAACCCGTCCCGTTCCTGTGCCGCAATACTCCGTCCGAACGACGCTCCCATCCAACCGCGCGATCCCGCACGCAGCCGTGCCATGCATTGCACGGAAGGGGTTCCTCCCCCGCGCCCCACAGGCGACACGCCGGCACGTCTAACTCAGTGTTCGACGTTGACAAGATCGAACTCGTGTTCTAAGATTGCATCGCAAGCCAAATGGTAACTGGCGGCGTGACCGATGCGAGATATGATGCCTCGCCGGGCGATGCCATTAGCCCGGAGTGCCGAGGGTGGACTACCAGGAGTTACCGTAGGCGAAGATATTGGACTCGAATTCGACAATTCAGCGAGCGTCGCGCAAACTCGGCAGGAGGGCACTGTGACCGCCGTCAGTGAAGTCAGCTTCGACAGCATCGTCAACGTCGCCAGTGTGCCGCATCGAAGTCCTTTTCGCTATCCTGGCGGCAAGACCTGGCTTGTACCGTTGGTCCGGCTGTGGTTGCAGTCTGTGCAGCCGGTCACGGAACTTGTCGAACCATTCGCCGGCGGTGCGATTGTGGGGCTCACTGCGGTGTTTGAACAGTTGACGAGGCACCTGACGCTCATCGAACTGGACCCCAACGTGTCGTCTGTCTGGCAAACGATGCTGAATGGGCACGGCGAGAACCTGGCCGAGAAGATCGTGTCCTTTGACATGTCGCTGGAGAACGTCCGTCTCATTCTTGCCCATGAGCCTGAGTCATCGTTAGAGCGGGCGTTCTCAACCATTGTGAGAAACCGGGTTCAACGTGGAGGCATCCTGGCGCCAGGAGCAAGCCTAATGAAGGCTGGTGAAAACGGGCACGGCGTCAAATCACGTTGGTATGCCCAGACGCTGCACCGGCGAATTAGCGACATCGTGACGATCAAGGACCGCGTTTCATTCATCCATGGGGATGGGATCGCCCATATGCGTCAAGTCGCTGACAGCCCAGGAAATGCGTACTTCATTGATCCGCCCTACACTGTCGCTGGTCGGCGACTCTACGCGCATTCCATTGTCAACCACGAGGAGCTTTTTCAGGTCGCTGCCACGCTCGCAGGTGACTTTCTCATGACCTACGATAACGCTGAGGAGGTTCGTACTTTGGCGGCCCGCCATGGGTTCGACACGATCCTCGTACCGATGAAATCGACGCATCATGCACGAAAGACCGAACTGCTCATAGGACGAAACCTGGACTGGGCACGGCGGTCTCACCAGCTACGCCTCGACGTGTGACATTCCCAAGGCGTGGCCGGAGATGCCCTGCTCTTACTCCCCGTCCAGCAACTGTACGCCGCTGCCATCCAGATCACGCCGGGTGAGACGCAGGTTCGGCGTGCGGTGGATGGAGATTTCGGAGAGCGTCAGCACCGAGCAACCTTCCTCCAGGTGACCGCCGTGGTAGCGCTTTTCGCGGTCCCAGAGGCCGATATGCACATGGGGCTGGTAGGCGGCAATGATGCCGCCGAACTGCACGACTTCCAAAGGCCCTTCCAGGTCGATGAACTCGTTACCGGGTGGATAGTTGTTGGAAACGACGGTATGGATGCGGGCGCGCGTCAGGCTGCCGATACCGGTGGTGAGGATGCCGGTGTGAATATCAGCTTGGCGGGCGACCTCGCGCAGCGACTCCAACAGCAAATCGCCCCGACCGAGCGAGACGACGACGTAACCGGCAGCGGCATCCTCCCAAAATCGAATGGCCATGGCTTCTCCTTCACGCGCGATGTGCGTCGCTACTGTACTGTAAATGGGCTGACGCCGTGCAATGATGCTGGCAGTTTCAGGTGGCGCCTTCATCGGCGTAACCGGCGGCGCTTGCTCGCGCTGCTCAACTCTCCTGCTACAATGGCCCGCGTCCGGCAAGCCATCCGCGCCGGGCAAGAGGAGGAACACCGCATATGGTCATGTCAATCTCGTTTATCACCGCCGACTACGTGGCGCGGGAGTCGCAGTACGCGCTGCAACCGTTCAACTGGGGCGTCGCCGCCCGCGCCACCGTCGAGGCCTTTCACGGACCGCAGTTTGCGCAGAAGTTCGATGAACTCTGCGGGCTGGTGGCGGATGCCGGCTTCAGCAACATCGACCTGTGGGTGGCGCATCTGGACCCGGCAGTCGCGTCGAACTCCATGGTCGACGAAGCGGCGGCGATCTTGCGCCAGCGCGGGTTACGAGTCGTTGCCTACACCGGTGGACTGGGACGCCCCAACATGAGCCGCAGTGATGCCGAACGGGTCTATGAGGTGGCGAAGGCGATCGGGGCGCCGCTGCTGGGCGTCGGCCTCAACCCGACGAACGCGCCGCTGGCCTATACGTTGGGCAAGGAGTATGGCATCAAGTACGCCATCGAGAACCATCCCGAGAAGAACCCGCAGGAACTGCTGGCGCGCATCGGCGACTACGGTGACGTGATCGGCGTGACACAGGACACCGGCTTCTGGGGCCAGTTCGGCTACAATGCCGTGCAGGCGACCCACGAACTGAAGGACCACCTGCTGCATATGCACCTCAAGCAGGTCCACCACACCGCCGAAGGCTGGCATTCCTGCGGCTACGACGAGGGTGTGGTGGATGTCAAAGGGGTGGCCCAGACCCTGCAGGCGATCGGCTACCAGGGTGCCGTCTCCGTCGAACACGAGCCGGCGCACGAGGACCCGATGCCGGCCGTCATGCGCAGCGCGCGGGACTTGCGCGCCTGGCTCGGCGACGATGCCATCGGCTGAACGCCGCGGCGAGGCCACTGGAGACTCCCTTTGCGAAAGGCCGCACTGGTGGATCTACGCCCTTATCTCGGTCTTCGTCTACAGTACATGCACGGCGATTGTGATGCTCGTGTCCATGCGTCTGGATGGCGGCCATCTGGTCTACGCGCTGGACGACCCGTATATCCACCTGGCAATGGCCAGAATCTGGCTTCAATTCGGCACCGTGGGCATCAGCCCAGGCACGTTTGCACCGGCGACTTCCAGTCCGTTGTGGACAGCCATGATCGTTGCTTTCGAATGGGCCGTGGGGTTGCACGACGCGTTGCCATTGGTCCTTGATGTCCTGTCCTGTTTGCTCTTGCTGACGGTATTTTGGTACGCCGCCGCGACGAGCGAGCCGATGCCCCACTCCAGGCGCGGGGGGTTTTGGTGGGTGTGCGCCGCCGTTGCTTTGCCGATCATCGGTCACTTGCCCGGTCTGACGTTGGCCGGGCTGGAACACCCGCTGCACGCTGCCCTGACGATCGCCTTTGTGGCCTTGCTATTTCGGTCCACCAATCCGGCGCCGGCGCGCTGGTGGCTCCTTGTGCTGGCGCTGCTTTTGCCGCTGGTACGGTTGGAAGGCATGTTCGCCGTATTGCTGGGCGCCGTCATCCTGCTCTGGCGGCGACAACGCGTGAGCGCCGTCCTGGTCGGCGCGGCGGGCATCCTGCCGACGGCACTCCTCGGACTGTTCTATCATCAGCATGGCGCCCTCTGGCTCTCAAACTCGATTGTGGCAAAGGCGGTGCCTCGCACTGGGATTTTGGGCTGGATCACGTACCTTGCTGGGCACACTGCCACGAACTTGATGGAGGACCCCTTTCTCCGAGCGATCATTTTCCTGGCACTGGTCTGGGTCGTCTGGAGTCTTCGAAGTCGTCGACCGGAAACGATCCAGAAAGCCGGCTTGTTCTTCGGCATGCTCGTCGCTCAGGTGGTTCTCGCCAGTGTCGGATGGTTTGACCGCTACCAGGCGTATCTGATCATTCTCGGCGCCTGGTTCCTGGTCAGCGAAGACGGCCTCGCCCTGCTTGTTGACCCGGCTACCTTTCGTCAGCATGCGGTCGGAATGGCGCTGGCCGTGGTTGCCGTTTTGGGCCTGGGACATCACAAAGTCGGGGACCTGCTCAGCACACCTGAGGCGACCAATAACGTCTATGAGCAGCAGTATCAGATGGCACGATTCATTGCCGCCTATTATCCCGGCGCCTCCGTGGCGGCGAATGACGTCGGTCTCCTTTCGGACGGTACAAACAGGCACATCACCGACCTGTACGGTCTTGGCTCAACCGATATATTGCGCGTAGCCCGCGCAGCAGGCGGGCAGCAGTACATGCTGGGTGCGGCTGTCGCTCCCTTGCTGGCGCGGGCGGGGGCACAGGTAATGGTCATCTATCCCGACTGGTTTCAACCGTCGCTCTACGCCAACTGGTTCCCGGTAGCCAGATGGACCATCGGCGGTACACGAGTCACCGTTGCCGAACCGAGCGTCGTATTTTTCGCGCCTACGAACCAGGGTGCCGCGCTCTTGCGGCAGAACCTCATCGCATTTCAACCGCAACTGCCGACTGATGAACGCGTGAGCTATCTAAAGCCAGTGGCCGGGGCGCCGAGTAGCAACGCCATCAGGTAGAGGAACTTAAGGATAACCGGCGTGCCGATGCAACCAACCAACGTCCTCTTCATCATGTCCGACCAGCATAGCCGGCACGTGCTGGGCTGCTATGGCAATTCAGCGGTCCACACGCCGGTGCTGGACGCCCTGGCGGCGCGCGGAACGCGCTTCGCCAACGGTTACTGCAACTTCCCGATCTGCGTGCCGTCGCGCGCCAGCTTCGCCACGGGGCGTTACGCCCACCAGATCGGCTCCTGGGACAACGCCAGCCCGTACATCGGCACGGAGGCGGCCAGTTGGGGCCACCGCCTCACCGAGCAGGGCCATCAGGTGACGACCATTGGCAAGCTGCATTACCGGCAAGTGGACGATCCCAGCGGCTTCCCCGACCAGCGCTTGCCGATGCACGTGCTGGAGGGCGAAGGCGACCTCTATGGGCTGCTGCGCGCCGACATGCCGGTGCGCCCGCAGAGCCGACAGCAGGTGCTGGACGCCCGTGCCGGTGAGTCGGAGTACACCCGGTACGACCGCGCCATCGCCCAGACCGCCGAACGCTGGCTGCAGCAGGAGGCGCCGGAGCAGCGCCGGCCCCGGTGCCTCTTCGTCGCCTTCGTCACGCCGCACTTTCCGCTGGTCGCACCGCCGGAGCACTTCAACCGCTTCCGCGCCGATGACCTGCCATTTCCCATACGGGGGCGCCCGGAGGAGTGGTCGCGCCATCCGGTGGCGGAGCGTCACCGCCGCCAGCAGGCGCTCGATCAGCCGTTCGACGAGGCCACGCTGCGCAATGCCCTGGTGGCCTACTATGGCCTCGTCAGTTTCATGGATGAGCAGGTAGGCCGAGTCCTGCTAGCTCTGGACGACGCCGGATTAGCGGAAAGCACTCGCATCGTCTACACCTCAGATCATGGCGAGATGCTCGGTGAGCACGGCATGTGGTGGAAAAGTTCGCTCTATGAAGCGTCCGTCGGCGTGCCATTCATCGTAGCCGGGCCGGACATCCCAGCAGGCAAGGTGAGCAACACCAACGTCTCGTTGGTCGATGGCTTCCCGACCATCGTGCAAGGCGTCGGCGCGGCGTTCGCTCCGGCCGACCACGACCTGCCGGGTTGCTCGCTCTGGCAACTGGCGCAGCAGCCGGACCAGCCCCGCCAGGTCTTCGCCGAGTACCACGCCATCTTCTCACCCAGCGGCGCCTTCATGCTGCGCGACGAGCGCTACAAGTACCACCATTTCGTCGGTTTCCCGCCGCAGTTGTTCGATTTGCAGGATGATCCCGATGAAGTGTTCGATCTGGCCGGCGACCCGGCGTATGGCGACATCCTGGCACGAATGGCAGAGCGCTTGCGCGCCATCGTCGACCCGGACGAGGTTGACCGGTGCGCTCACGCCGATCAGCGCCGCAAGATCGACGCCGCCGGTGGCAAGGACGCCATCATCGCCGGAGGGGTCAAGATCCCCTATACGCCGGCGCCACAGCAGTTCGACCCGGCAGCGGCACAGGCGCGAGAGTAGAGGATGGGGAGATAGGCCAAGCCACAATGTGCCTACTCCGGGCACGTTCCCTTGCTATACTTCGCATTGAAGTCGTTTTGGTGAACTGGTGAACGCGGGGCATTGCGTGGACAAAGAAGCTGCAAGGATCGGCATGTGAGCCTTCGGGAATCGTCGCACACGAAGCCGATTCGACTGTCGGCACATGCGCGCGGTTATCTTGAAATGCGAGGATGTACCGAGGGGGAAATTGTTGAGGCGATACGTTCTCAGGCGTGGCAGCCGGCACGTCAGGGACGCTGGGAGGCTCAGCGAGATTTCCCGCACGGCCAGCTATGGAACGGCGTTTGGTATGTGACCAAGCGTGTCCGCCCCGTATTCGTCGAGGAAGACACCGAAATTGTGGTCGTGACTGTTTACACATACTTCTTCTAGCAGGTAAGGAGCACCGGAAATGCGGATTCGTTACGACGCTGAAGTGGACGCGCTCAGCATCATATTTCAGGAGAGCACGGTAACAACAGCGGAATTGGCAGAGGGGATCGCTGCGGACTACGACCAAATGGGCAACCTTGTTGGCCTTGAAATACTGGATGCAGTCAGGCGTTTTGGCGATCGTACGGTGTTGGATCGTGTGACACTGGAGGGTATTGGGCTGGTTCCTGCTGCGACGAGAGGTTGACCGACGAGCTCATGCCGATCAGCGCCGCAAGATCGACGCCGCCGGCGGCAAGGAGGCGATCATCGCCGGAGGGGTCAAGATCCCCTATACGCCGGCGCCGCAGCAGTTCGACCCGGCAGTGGCACAGGCGCGAGAGTAGAGACTGGGGAGATAGGCCAAGCTGCAATATGCCTACTCCGGGCACGTTCTCTTGCTATACTTCGCATTGACAGTCGTTTTGGTGAACTGGTACACGCGGGGCAATGGGTGGACAACGAAGCTGCACAGATCGCCATCGGTGACGTTGTCGAGCAGATGCGCAAGTTTTTGGGCAGCACGGGCCGGCCTGAGCTTGGGGAGGCCGACACGAAAGCCCACTTCATCGATCCAATTGTGAGAGCGCTTGGTTGGCACGGGATCGGAGTTGTGCAGCGCGAGTATTATGTGACCAGTTCAACCGGATCGTCACCGCCGCCGGGCACGGCCGCGGCGGCTGACGGTATGCTTCCGGTGCAGCACAAAACGGGAGCCGTCCCGCGCTGATGTGGAAGGGTGCAACGATTGACGCCGGAGCTCGCCCCGAGCGCCCGCCGTGTCGAAGAGGCATTGCGTGGACTCGGCTTCCAGAATGAGGTGGTGCAGTTACCGCAGTCGGCGCGCACTGCCGTTGATGCGGCAGTAGCCATTGGTTGCTCGGTCGGTCAGATCGTGAAGTCTCTCGTCTTCAAGACGACTGACCGTGGGGACGGCGTTGTGGTCCTTGCCAGCGGATCGAATCGCGTGGACGAGGCGCGGGTTGCCGCCCTGCTCGGCAGGCCGATCGCCCGTGCCGATGCTGCCTTTGTGCGGGAGTACACCGGCTACGCCATCGGCGGAGTGGCGCCCGTCGGCCACTTGCTGTCGAGCCGCGTGTTCATTGACGAGGACCTGCTGCAGTACGACGTGCTCTGGGCGGCGGCGGGCCACCCGCACGCCGTCTTCCGACTCACACCCGACGAGTTGGTGCGGATGACGGGCGGTGCCGTGGAGCCGGTGGCGCAGGCGTAGCCACCCGGCTCAGAGGGGTGGGTTTGAAGACAGGTCCCCTGGCGAGCAGTGGCGTCGGCGGGTAGACTCAGTGTGGTGGATGAAGCAGGAGGTGCTGATGTGAGCGAGGTTGGAGCACCGACGAAGGCGCCAGAGCGGAACCGTCGCCAGTGCATCGCCGCTGCCAATGCGGAACTCACTGAGGTGGGTGATCATCTGGAAGCGCAGTTACGCGAGCAGCACCCGGAGTTGTTCGATCACCGTGGCCGCCTCAAGCAACGCGCCTTGACGAAGTTGCTCATCGAACAGGCCGGTAAGACGATCCTGAAGAAAGTGGACTTGGTCGAGTATCTGGAGCGAACGGACGGAGCGCCGCGTACCGCGCATGCCTGGAGCGCCGGTCCACTAATCGCGCCCGCCAGCTCACCCGCCCGTAAACGGGCGGGC